>JALZBG010000226.1 GCA_030947645.1 Vulcanimicrobiota bacterium
GGCCCGTGTTCTGCGAATGCAGAACGTCGCAGCTACGCAAATGTCATTTCAACGCGCGGCGGACATGCGCTATCTGGGACAGAGTTTTGAATTGACCGTACCTTGGGCGAATTCACTGCAACAAAGTGTCACCGCCTTCCATACCATGCATCGCGGCGTATATGGATACGAGAGCCGCAGCGACGAGATAGAAATTGTGAATTTGCGAGTCCAGGCCGTTGGACCGCCTCGCCCAGCGAACGATGCAGCAGGTAATTCCAGGGGACATAAGCGCATGCCAGAAGCAAAGGCACGATCCCGCGCAGTTTGGAGCAATGGAGCAATGCACGAGACAAATGTTTACACTCGCGAATCGCTCTGGGAGGAACACCCCATCGAAGGGCCGGCAGTCATAGAACAATTTGATTCTTGCACCTACCTAGCTCCCGGATGGAGCGCTCTCCACGATGCACGCGGCAATCTGCAGTTACGTTATACATGACGAAGCGATGAATGACCATGGCCTCGAACATTGGGCCAGAGGAATACTGATGTTGCAAACGCGCGAACTTGAAAAAGCACGCCGCAAGCACGCAAAGGCATCGCACGATACTGATGGACTGCATAAGATTCGCACGCGCGCCCGGCGCTTGCGCTCGGCGCTTGAGGATTTGGCGCAATGCACTTGCGGTGAGGGTGCCTTTCTTTCGGAGGTAAAACGTCTTGGTGACCGGACAGGAAAGGCTCGAGACGCTCAGGTCCTTTTGGAGCGTTTACAACGCTACCGGCAAGTTGCGGGCTCCCAGGAGCGCGCCGAGGTCGACCGCTTAATTACAAGGCACCGGAAGCAAGTTAAGAAGTGGAATAAGGCGGCTTTAAGTGCAACCGCCGCATTCAGAGTTCCGCCGGAATTCTCATGAAGGCACGCGACGTCGCGATTGACCCTTTAGACACACCAGAAACGGTAATGCAACGCATCGTTGCCGTGCGCTTTGCTGAATTGTTGCAGCGTTCGGCTGACATGGCTTCCGGAAGTTCGCAAGGGTTACACCATATGCGGATCGCCTGCAAGCGACTGCGCTACGCGTTGGAAGTTTTCAGCGAAGGCTTACCGCGGCTTACTAAAGCTGCATTGACGCTGCGCGAGTTGCAAGACACACTCGGTGAGTTGCACGACTGCGACATCTTGGCAGAAACGGCTCAAGCATGTTCGGCTGAGCGCCTGTACCATCGCCTCTTGCGGGACCGTACAAAGCTGCTCATCGCAACTCGTGCAAAGTGGACGGATGCTTTTGGCCGGGGCGGCGGTTTTACGGCACTGATCGCCTACGCCCGTATGGCTGCAGTATGACCGGCGTCGATCCGGTCACCAGCGAGGTCATCAAGAGTTCACTCGTCTACGCCAGCGAAGAGATGGGGATTGCGGTGCGCAACAGTGCGTACTCACCGAATATCAAAGAGCGGCTTGATCATTCCTGTGCGCTGTTCGATCCCGATGGCCGGCTGATCGCTCAAGCCGAACACATTCCGGTTCATTTAGGTTCTTTGCCTTGGGGATTACGCACCACCCTCGGGTTTTTAAAGGGACGGAACGTACGATTCGCGAGCGGAGATATGTGGGTCGTGAACGATCCTTATATATCGGGGACGCACCTCAATGACGTAACGGTGATCCGGCCCATATTCGATAATGCGCGCTTGGCCGGATTCGCTGCCAACAAGGCCCACCACACTGACCTTGGCGGCGCCGCGCCAGGCTCGATGTCGGCCGATGCAACCGACCTCTTTGCCGAAGGATTTATCGTTCCCCCGATCCATTTGATGCAGCGCGACGAGATCGTGGGTGACACGATCGCCTTGTTTCGCGCTAACTCCCGTGCTCCGGAAGCGCGCAGCGGCGACCTGAAAGCACAGATTGCCGGCAACATTACCGGTGAACGGCGTTTGCTCGAACTCATCCGCCGCTATGGTCCCCACACCTTTGAAGCGGCGATAGAACGAATCTTGGATGAAAGCGAACGGCGCATACGCGCTGAGCTACGCGCACTGGGGCAAGGGACATTTCGCGCCGTTGATTTTCTTGAAGATCAGCATGGAGATCCTACCGTCCGGATTCAACTCGGCCTAACGCTGTGCGACGGCCGTGCGGTACTTGATTACAGCGGCACGAGCGCTCAGACCACTATTCCACTCAATGCTGTGTACGGCGTGACGCTGTCCGGCGTCTACTATGCATTGCGCGCGGTCTGCGATCCAACCATCCCGATGAACGAAGGTTGCTTTCGCCCGATAGACGTATGCGTACCGGCCGGAACGCTCCTCAATCCGCTACGACCCGCCCCGGTATCGGGCGGCAACGTGGAAACAAGCACGCGAAATGCTGATGTCGTAATGCAAGCGCTCGCGCAAGCGGCGCCGGATCGCGTTCCCGCATCCAGCGGGGGAACCATGAGCAACGTCATGATGGGCGGACTCTCGAACGCGGGTGAGAGCTGGGCGTTTTATGAAACGAATGGATGCGGTATGGGTGCCCGCCCTAACATGGATGGCATCGACGGCATTCAATGTCACATGACCAATACCCTAAACACGCCGATTGAGGCGATCGAACGCTATTATCCGCTTCGAATCACACGGTATGAGTTAGCTGAAAACACGGGTGGGGAAGGGCGCTTCCGCGGGGGTTGCGGCTTGATTCGTGCGCTCGAATTGCGCGAAGGGACTTGCCGCGTTTCCTTGCTTGCCGACAGGCATACGTTGCATCCGCAAGGTTCGCTTGGTGGCGAAGCCGGCGCGTGCGGCGTTCACATGCTCCAGCAGGATCGGCATTCGAGAAAACTGCCGGCAAAGACGACACTCAACATCTCTCCCGGCGACATTATCATCGTGCAAACACCCGGCGGCGGCGGATACGGAGTATCAATGGCGAAATGAGCGCCGCAGCCATCCTAACGATTCGATAAGGAGAATCACATGCGGCCTTTCGTCGGGTTAACCGTTGCTTTAGCTGCCATTGTGCTCGCAGGCTGCGGTGGAAAAACGACAATCGGCAGCGGAGTTCCGACGCCCGCTCCACCCTTCACAGCCAGCGTCACCAATGAGTTCGCGATCCCGACCGCGGGAAGTGCACCAACCGGCAT
>JALZBG010000083.1 GCA_030947645.1 Vulcanimicrobiota bacterium
TCGCCGGATTCATCACGGCTTGATAACTAAACTTTACGTCTTTGCTGGTAAGCGGCTGCCCATCTTGCCACTTCACGTTTGGACGTAATTTGTAGGTGATGGCTAGGCCATCCTTACTAATGCCGCCGTTTTGAGTGGTCGGAACTTGCTCGGCCAGCATGGGCACGGGATTACCTTTCGCGTCTGAGGAGACAAGAACGTCGAAGACCAAGCGAGTCAATGCGTTGTCGGTTGTGTTGGAGGCGAGGATGGGATTGAGATTTTTTGGTTCGCTTTGAATGCCGACGCGCAACTCGCCGGCACGGGTCCAAGAATGACGCCCGCCGCCGGCGTCGTTTTGGGTACCCACTTTCGCGCAACCGGCAGCGACCGCCAACAGCGCCGCCATGGCAAGAATGTGTTTCAAATTACCCTCCGGCAGCGGCCTTCTGCGGTACCCACTTCGCCGGCACCGGGTCGAAACGTTCGTAGCGCCATGAGAAAGTTCCTAATCCGTGCGATGCCGTTCGCAACTCGGTGATGTAGCGCGAGAGCTCGACCTGGGGTACGTCGGCCACAACTACGTCGTAGCCGGGACGCTCCGCAGGGTTCATGCCGTGGATTTGCCCGCGTTTGCCCGTGAGCTGCTGGATAATTGCGGAAGTGTACATGTTTGGGACGGTCGTTTCAACGCGGAGGATCGGTTCGAGCACAACAGGATTACATTTGGGCAATCCGTCGCGAATTGCGATTGAACCGGCCGTTCTAAAAGATGCTTCGCTGGAATCAACGCTGTGATAAGACCCATCGTAGAGCGTCACGTGGAGATCGCTGACGGGATAGCCGCTCACCGGTCCGTGCATGAGTGCTTCGCGAACGCCCTTTTCAACGGCTGGAAAAAACTGGCGCGGCACGACGCCGCCGACGATTTTGTCTTCGAACGTCACGCCATGCCCGCGATCGCGGGGTTCTATTCGGAGCCAAACGTCGCCAAACTGTCCGTGGCCGCCCGTTTGATGTTTGTAACGGGCGTGCACTTCAGTCGATGCGGTAATCGACTCGTGATATGGGATGGCCGGTGGTTGCAAATCGACGTGCAAATTGTACTTGCGCAAGAGCCGTTCTGCAGCAGTGGTTACGTGAGCTTCGCCGCTTCCAAGAAGCTGCAACTCGTTGGTATACGCCGCTCGCTCGACGTGCAAGGCAGGATCTTCATCCAATAAGCGGGCGAGCATCTGGGAGAGCTTGGCCTCGTCCAGGCGGTCTTTGGGACGTATGGCTGCGGCAAAAACCGGCGCCGAGGCTGGAATCGGCGGTAAAAGCACTTTCTGTCCATCTGTAGTGAGCGTATCGCCGGTGCCCACGCTTTCCAGACGGGCGATCGCGACAATGTTTCCCGCTGCAGCCTCCGCAACAGATTCTTGTTTTTTTCCCTGCAAGCGGTATAGTCCGCCGGGACGCAGTTTTGCACCATCTTTCGAGGTGTTTGTTAAAGTGGCGTCCCCGCGTAACGTCCCGGAAATGATGCGGGTGACGGAGAGCTTGCCCGACTGCGGATGGATGTACGTCTTTATCACTTGCGCGATGACGGGGCCATCCGCTTTGGGAGTAATTGGCTGTCCCTGCGCGTCGAGCGAAGGTGCGGTAGCGGGTGATGGCAACCATTTCTTCATCGCACGCACAAGCGCATCAACACCGTACCCAAACAATCCGGCCGCAAGCAACACGGGCATGATTTGATCGTGCGAACAATCATCGCACAGATCTTTCTCGACCTCGTCCAGTGGTGGCTCGACGCCTTCAAGCAACTCTTCCAGAAGGTGGTCGTCGAAATCGCCGAGTGCTTCGAGCAACTCCGTGTGAGCTTTCTGCACCTCGTTTTGCAGTTCGGCTGGAACGTCGATCTCTTGCGTGCCGCTGCCGTTGTAGCGATGAGCCTTCATCTGCGCAAGATCGACATACCCTTGAAATTTTTCAGCAACCCCGAGCGGCCACTGTTCCGCCACGACGTGCCGCCCGTAGGCCCGCTGCAACTCCCTAACGGTCGCAGCGAAGTCGGATCCCGGCCGATCCAATTTGTTGATGACAAAGAGATGCGGCATCTTACGGGCCTCTACATACTCCAGCAGCGTCTGAGTCTGAGGGACGCGGGTAGGGTCCGCTTCAAGCACGATCACGGCCGCGTCGGCCGCCATCATGGCAATTTTCGTTTCCTCAAAGAAATCAATGAATCCGGGGCAGTCGATAAGATTGAGATCGATGTCGTCGCACATCGCGTGTGCGAAACCCACGGAAGTCGATTGCGCGTGATGGATGCATTCAGGCTCGTAATCCGTCGTTGCCGTGCCATCGGCAACTGAGCCCTTGCGCGGGATGGCGTTGCAATTGGCAAGGATTGCTTCCACTAAGGTCGTTTTGCCCGAATGGTGCGAGCCGACAATGGCGATATTCCTCAAGCGCGAAATGTCCGCCATTCCACATCCCCCTATCCTTCAGCGACGTTTTATCGACGACTTTTTCCGTGCCGCCTTCGCAGGCTTCGCGGAAGTTTTCTTCGCGGTGCGTTTTCTGTTGAGCGGCGCTGGGGGCTTGCGCGACTGTTTCTTTTTAAGCGCGTAGGTCTTTGCTCCGCTCTTCCTCGGCGTCTTCTTTGAGGCGACTTTGCGCCCTCGTGTGCCCGGCGACCGCGAAGTTTTCTTCTTGACAGCTCTGTTCGCACGCCGCGGGACGGGTTTTCGGGGCGGCGACGCTTTCTTGGCCGCCGAAGAGCGGATTGCGGCTTTTGCGCTGCGCACGGGCTTGCGCTCTTTTGAAGCCGCCTTTTTCGTCTCCACGGTGCCGGCGCCGCCTTTGGTGACCTGCATCTTGCGCAGCGGAACTTTCTTGCTTGCGGCAGGCGCAACTTTGGGGCTGGGTCGTTCAGTCTTGACGGGGCCTTTGGGAGCGCGCGCGGGCGCGATCTTTGCAACGCGTTCCTTCGGGGAAACGGCGCGCGCAGCTCTGCGCGCTTTTGGTTTCTCGATCTGAGCTTGCGCCGGGAACTCCCCGCCATTCATGCTTGCGAGTTCGGCGCGGCTAAAACCGCTGATACTGCTTCCCGCCACGGGCACATCCGTAAGCGCTGCTCGTTGCTCCAAATGTTCTTTGGTAGCGCGCAATGCCACCCGCGCGAGGCGTCCGGCGACCGGAAATATGAGTTCGTTAATTTCAGCCTTGTCGAGCAGCTCCAGCGCTTTATCGAATGACGCCCCTTGGTCTTTGGGGCTATGCGCATCGGCGCCGATTGCCACTCCCACGCCTTTCTTGCGGGCCTTTTTGAGCAAGCGCAGGTTGGCGTCGAGATATTTTTGTTTTTGTTCCGGTGGATTATCGCGATAGAGAAAACGAGTGTTGAACTCAATCGCGATACCCCGGGATGAGACGGCATTCAGGAGCTGATCTTCATACTGTTCGAGCTTCTTTTGGCTGGGCCAGTGACCGAAGGACGTTGGAACGTAAAAATGACCGACGATGTGTGTCGGCAATTTTTCGATGGCGTCGAGTAGCGCTGCCATATAGAGTTCCCAAGTTCGTTCGACGCCAACATGGTCGTAAAGGGTGGCGAATTCGGGGCTATCGAACGGCCACTGCCAGTCCGCGCCCTTTTCCGGGTGTTCGATCGTCAGGAAGTGAACGGAACGAATGATACCGTCCGGCTTCATGGCGTCCACGATGTTTTGTGCGTCGGGCCTCGCCCGAGGGTCGTTGTCGACCTCAGCGCCGATCGAGTAGCGCATTCCCTTGCGCAAGCCTTCACTCACAACGGCGGCGTGGGAGACATCGACGCTGGCGGTTTCGGCCGCTCCGTAGAGGTCGCCCGCCTCGGCAAGTTTCAGCGCCCGGCGCACTAAATTGACCGCTCCCGGGTCCTCGAAGGTCAAGTAGTTCATATGATCGCTGACCATGAGAAAACGGGGCGAACCCCGCCGGCAGGCATGGAAAAACCATAGAAACAGCATGCGTGCCGAGTAAGCGATAGGCCGCTCTTCCGAGAACGGCTTATGCTCGCCTTTTGCATGACCGTGCACGTCGGGGACGGCCGCAACACGCGGATCGCTCAGCGTGCTACTTTCTTTCCGGCGTCGCTGGCGGCAACGGCTGGAAGCCCGTTACTATTACGTGCCTAGACATTCGTAAATATCGTTGGCGCCGTTTGGCCTTTGCCCTGCGTAAGTGAAAAAAGCCGTCGGTAAAAAAAAACCGGCCAGCGGCCGGCGGACAGAGTGGTGTTTTTTATGCGCAGTTACGTCTGCGCACCTCCAATCATCGTGTGAACTTTGGTACTACTATTGCAATCGCTACTGACGATGATCACCTCCTTTGTCCGTCTGTTAACCCTCACTAATGTGTATCTAAGGGGACCGCGGACGTATTACGATTGCGGCATTTCGCCGGGCTCGTCGCCGGTCCTGCAACATGATGGTCATTGGCGTGGATGATACCCTTCCAATTTCAGCAGGCGGGCTTTCATATCGATTCCGTACCCGTAGTTGTGCAGGGCGCCGGATGAATCCACGACGCGATGGCAGGGGAAAAGGAGCGGTAACGGATTCTTGGCCATTACTTGTCCCACAGCGCGGGCTGCTTTGGGATGACCGACCTGACGTGCCAGCCACGCATACGAGCGTACTTGGCCGCGGGGAATTTGAGCGGCCGCCCGCAACACTGCTTGCTCGAACGGCGTCAAGTCCGAGATGTCAACGTGCTCAGAATCCAGCCGGCCCGTCTGAAAAAAGAGTTCGATCGTTGCGTGTACCCATTCCGGTGGGTTGGCCAATTCCACGCGCCGGTGCAAGCGGCGGCGGATCTGCAAAACTACCGCTTCCGGCTCCTCGCCGCGATCGATCGCGACATACGTGATGCCGCTCTCGCGAAAACCGACGTGCAACCTCCCAATCGGCGATTCGACGTGCGTTAAAAACACCGGCGTACTACGAATTTTTCCACTCAACTGCGAGATATGCTCGATGATTTTCTTGGCGAGGTTGCAAGAGGGTTCAGGCTCGGGTAAGCATGACAGGCGGTAAGCGACGCCCTCAAACTGCTGGTACAGCTCTTGGCAAGGCGGACATTCGCGCAGGTGAGCGATGACGTGCTCCCGATGGGGGTCGACTCCATCGCGCATTTCGTCCCACAGCGCTTCTACGTCACAACATCGCATGCAATGGATCTCCTTGAGGAACGACGCGTCCGATCTGCGGACCGAGAATACGGCGTAAGATGCGGACGGCACGATGTACGTGCGATTTCACCGTACCGATTGGCTGTCCTAAAATTTCGGCAATCTCAGGATGGCTGTGCCCTTCGATGAAGCGCAGCGTGGCGGCCGCGCGCAAATGCATTGGAAGTTGCAGCAGCGCCCGCTCGACCAAAATCATGTCGCCGTCGCGTTCGACGATCGCTTCTGGCTGCGGTGGCCCTTCCCGCGACCCTCGCAGCAAAGCGTCCGGGTCCGACAGGGAATCTAGCGCGACGTTGGTCGGCTTTTTGGAACGCAGCCGGTTGCGAGTTACGTTGAGTGTAATCGTGTACAGCCAAGGCTGCAAGCGCAGCTCCGAGCGTTGCTCGAAACTCATTTTTCCCAGCGCTCGATACGCGCGCACGAAAGCGTCTTGCACGATTTCCTCGGCGTCCTCTCGATTGCCCGTCATCCGCAGTGCAAAACCGTACAGCCGGCGTTGATAATCGTCGACTATCCGATCGAAACGCTCGACACCGGGAAGCGTCTTTGTAGTCCGTTCGGTACCCGCCGGATGGACTGCAGGCGGCAAGCTAAACTCCTCGAGGAGTGGTGCGAGGGCGCTCATAGCGCTTCCGACCGCAACACGGTGGTGAAAGGTTGCGCAATTTCTGTAGAACGGACCGCAGGTCCCCTTAGCGGCGCGCAGCGAACTTGCTACCATGACGCCTTTTAAGGTGCCGGCAAGTGTACCAAAACCGTTCGGTGAGCGCTCAGTGACGCCGAACGGTTTTTTTATGAGGCGTGCCCGAAGCGTCCGTAGGAGAGCGCCTGTACTAATGGACAATGTGGTGGAACTGACAGATCTGACCTTTGATGCGTACACTATATGCAGCTTTATCCCGGCACTCGAATCGTCTCGAGCAATACCTTTGGTGCTCATCGGCTACCGCAAAGCGGAAGATCCTTCGTTTGTCTGGCTTGTTCCCAAACATGGAATAAGCGCCAACGGCCTAACGGATGACCCCTACTACGCCAAAGTGCTGCGCGATCCACACTCGTATTTCACGCGTAAACTCCGTAAATATATTGAGGAGACCGGCAGCGTACGTCGCGGCATTGAGATGCTCATTGACTATCATCAAAATCACCTAGCATTTACCGAACTCGTCCATATGAATGAAGTACCGTTCACGCATCCGATTCAGGTCGAACTGGTTGGAGGCGTGTGACCCGTTATTTTGGTGAAGCGATGCTATCCGCACGAATGATGCGTTTGTAAACGATCGCAACCGGCGCGGTTCTCCTCTTGTTGGTGATCTTTCCGGAAATCTGCACGGTGGCGTCTAACGCCATGAGCAAGGCGGTTCTTGTCTGATAGAATGCGGTTCCGGTCATGTGGATCGTGCCACGTAAGGCCAGGCTCGGATGATCCGGCAGCGGACCTTGCATCTTTCCGACGGCCGTAAAAATGACGCCCAGCGCTGGAACGCCGCCGATTCGAGCGTCGATGCCCCGGCGTAGGAAACCGTGCAACGGTGCCCCGGTCATAGGTGATGGGAAATCAAACGGGACACTGCCGCGCAGATGCGACAAGTCCCCCAGCGTCGCTAAGTCCAGTTTTATTGAAAACGGCTGATTCAGAATGGTTAGGTAATCCGGATCGCGATTGATCTCGTCGCGCTGTTCGCCCGAGGGACCGAGTATTGAGGCAAAGGAAGCGGTGGCCGTCGTCTTTGCGCCTTCACCGATCCGGTCGTATACAACCCTGGCGTAGAAACGGCTCGTCTTGCCCTTTTTGGTGATGCGCAGCCGTTGCTTCCCCGAGTAGGTAATGATGGTGCGCATTTCATGCACGCCGACCTCATAAGAATCCCGCCCCGCGACCGAGTAGGTTTGATCCGCGCGTGCGCGCGAAAGCTGGACGGCGATCAGAAGAGTGATCAAACCGACGCTGTAGAACCACCGACGACGCTTGATAGTAATAACTCCCCGCTATGGCACCGACTTTATCCCCATTGAAGGGCTCCCGTTAACGGCTTGTGCGAACGCCATCTTTGCCGATAACGTTAGAAGGCTAGAGTGATGTTTCGCAATTTGGGTAAAGCCCTAACCATGGCCGGCGCTCGCTTCTTGGGAATTCTGGGCTTGGTTAGCGTTGTGTTAAGCTCCATACCGGCTTCGGGTGCGCAACGAACTGGGGGGAATCACGCTGCCACCGTTGCGGTCACCCTCGAGCAGATCTACCAAACGGCCTACGACGAGGCATACAGTCAGCACACCACGACCGGTCAAGACGGCACAACCTACGTTTTCACGGGCGACATTCAAGCGGAGTGGCTGCGCGACGCCAGTGCCGTTGTCAAACCCTACATCGGATTGGCCCTCACCGACGAAGACGTGAGGCAGACCCTACGCGGGGTTGTGGCCCGTCAAGCAAAGTACATCTTGCTTGATCCCTACGCAAACGCATTTTCGCTCGATTACAAAGTGGTCGAGCGAAAGTTTGAAGTGGACTCCCTGCTATACCCAATTTGGTTTTCATATCTCTACTGGAAGGCGACAGGTGATCGCTCGATATTCACTCCTGAGGTCCAGCGCGCATTCGATCGCGCCGTTGACGTCTTGCGCACCGAACAGCACCACCAGAAGCGCTCCAAGTACCGTCACCCCCAACTTTCCAACGGCGGTACGGGCAGCGCCGTGGGCTACACGGGCTTAGTGTGGACGGGATTCCGACCGTCCGACGATCCTGGACGCTATCAATACAACATTCCCGACAATATGTTCGCAGTCGTCGTAATGCGAGAACTGACGGACATTCAGAAAAACATCTATCGAGACAACAAAAAAGCTACGAACGCATGGGGGCTCGGAACAGAAATCGGACGCGCGATAGAACAATACGGGCAAGTCAACTTACCGGGTTTCGGGCGCATCTACTCCTATGAAATCGATGGTCTCGGGCACAGCAACCTTATGGACGATGCCAACTTGCCGTCCCTACTTTCCATCCCCTATTTCGGGTACGTCGGGGCCCACGATAGTGTGTAC
>JALZBG010000227.1 GCA_030947645.1 Vulcanimicrobiota bacterium
GGCTAATACGATCCGCCAGCACCCCATAAAAAAGGGTCGCGATGCCATAGGGAATCATGTAGGCGGGAACGATCAGCCCAACACGCTCCTCCGAGACGGAGAAGATGGCCGCGAGGCGAGGAATCAGCGGGGCGACCATGTAGGCCTGAAAGAAGATGAGAAAGGTTGCGCCCGCGAGGATGCGAAGCAGCCGCTCGCGCTCATCTTGCTTCCAGGTCATTGCGATTTCTCCTCCTTACGCAGCGACACCAAGGCCGGCACTCCGCAGCGCCGCCTCATTCGGCCCCGCGCCGGTGCAGCAACTTGCGAGCTTCCCATTGATCGCCACGGCAGGCACGGTCTTAACGCCGTACTGCCGGGCTCTTGTTGCCACCTCGGGCTTGTTCATGTCCAGCACCTCGACTTCACACGAGGAGCAGGCAATCTGCTGGACGAGTTTCACTGTTTCAGCACACGCCGGGCACCCGGCGCTAAACACTTCTACTTTGCGTTTGTTCATGATGATTTCTCCGTTGCGCTCAGTTGTACAAGACCGCCACCCGCAGGAGCGCACCGCGGGCATTGGCCTGCCGCAGGACGCGGCCAGCTATTCCATAAAGAAGAACTAATCAGGAGCCCCACTCCCGCGTAGGCCAGGACGTTTGACTCCAACGAAAATTTGCCCCAGAGGATGAGCGTCGAGGCAACAAGGCCAAGTGCAAAAGGGCCGTAGCCCCGTCGCGCCCTCGCTCGAAACGCAAGCGTAAAAACCGAAACCAACAGGAATAGAGCGGTAAGTGGGAGCAGGTAAGCCGAGGAGAGTAGGAAGCTGAGCCCCAGTGCAGAAAGCACCCCTGCGTAAAGCGGCCAGCACGCCGGGCACATTCCCACGGGAAGAACGCTCAGTACAATGCCAGGGACAGCGAGGAAACTCCGCTTCCAATGGCTTGGCACGGCGGTGCCTGTTTCTGGTGCGAATGACGTTTTCAGGAGTTCGACCGAGGGAGCACCGGAGTGGCCGCCCTCAACGGAGGCGTACACCCGGCAGCATGAAATGTGTTCCCTCGGGCCTTCGCCCGCTACATCACGCCCTTCGACCAGCACGGTCGGGGAACCAAAGCCAGCGACATAGGCGGGGCTGGAGGGTGATGACCGATCCCACTCCGTCCACTCCGCTTCGAGGTGAGCCGCCGCAAACGCCTCGAAGAGATTCGCTCGCGTCTCCGCTACATTCGGGCACTCTGTATCGTAAATAAGCTCAACTTTCATCGCTTTTCCTTTGCGTCGATGCTTTCAAGAATCGGGCACTCGCTCGATGGCCCTTGTCCGGGACATAACTTCGTCAGGCCACCCAGCACGCGCTTCATGGCTTCGAGAGTGCGGATCTTTTCTTCGATATCCGCAATCTTTGCCTTGGCCAGGCGTTTCACATCGGAGCACTCTTTTTTGGGGTCGATCTGAATTGACAGCAGGTCGCGAATCTCCGCGAGCGAAAATCCAAGCTCTTGCGCACGTTTGATGAACCGTACCCGGTGCACGGTTTGCTCAGGGAACATCCGATAGCCAGATGGCAGGCGCGGCGGTTCCGGCAAGAGCTTTTCGCGTTCGTAGTAGCGGATGGTTTGGAGGTTCACTCCACCCCGTTCCGCAACCTCGCCAATCTTGAGTGCCATCGCCTGTGATCCTTTCATCTAGTTTCACTCTAAACCCTATACTTAGGTATAGAGTCAAGAGGAATCAGAAAAATGTTTGAAGGCACCCAATGAAGGCCGGTTTTGCACGCGATCAGTCGCCAGCAAATCTGAGCGACCGATCATCCAGGCGAATTGATTAAAAAACGACGTTTTCCCTACGGTCGCGTGGTCACGCAATCCGTGGTGACAACGCGACCGTCTTTCATCGAGACAGTCCGGCCCGCTTGGCCGGCAAGCTCGCTGTTATGCGTCACCATGACAACCGTCAAGCCGCCCCGATTCGCCGCCCGACAAACACGGCCGGAAGCTCGACGTTCTCTGTGACGGTGAGGGTAAGAAAGAACTGCTGGAAAATAAATCCGATCTTCTCACCCCTGATCTTCGTGAGCGCGCGCTCCGAAAGGCCCTCCGTCTCCATGCCGTCCACGCGAACCCCGCCGCTATCCGGTTTGTCTATACAACCGATGAGATTCAGGAGGGTTGTCTTTCCCGAACCGGACGGGCCGACCACGGCGACGAATTCTCCCGGCGTAATCGACAGGCTCACGCCATCGACGGCCGCGATAGTTTCACTGCCGCGCCGATACGTCTTTGTCACTTCCGAAAGCTCAATGACGTTACTCATTGCGAACCGCCTCCATCGGCGGGACGTGCGACGCGCGCCAACTCGGGTAAAGCCCGGCAAGCGCTCCAATGCCGACTGCGACGCCCAAGGTGAGCGCGAACACTCGCGGGTCGAAAACAACCATCTTTCGGCCCGATGCATAGGGCAGAACCCCCCAGGATAAGCATATCGGCGAGTGACGAGCCGAGAGCGCCGACCGCGACCCCGAGGCTTCCGGACGCCGGTATAAATATGAGGCAGCATCACCGACCAGCCCGCAGCCGGTTGACATTATTCGATTTTCCTGCAAGACTCAAACTGTCGAATGGTCCGTCGGATATCACTTCTCGTGATTGCGAGCGCGGCCTTGTTGCTCAACGCAGCAGGGTGCTTTGGATCATGGGCGTTCAGCGCCGAAGCCCGCAAATGCTGTGGTTCCGGGAAGTGCTCGCCGTCAAACAAGAAAGACGACTGTTGCAAGATTTCGACGGCAGGCTCTTCGCAGGACTTGCGCGCCGAAGCAAGAGTAACGCTGCCTGCGGCCGACGTATCAGTTCAGCCGATGGTATTCGTCGTTGAGACACCGATCCGGCTCGATTTCGGGCCACGCCGCATTGGGGATATTAACGGCACACATGGGCCGCCGCTTTCAAACGATCTGCCAATTCTGCATCTCTCCCTCTTAATCTAGCCCTCTCTCCAGTGAGCGCACATCCGCGCTCGTCAAACTACGTTCCAATATTCCAATTTAAGTTGAGGAGGGTACGTCTATGCGCTGCTTTGTGCGCATGGGGCTGCTTGCTTTAGCCC
>JALZBG010000228.1 GCA_030947645.1 Vulcanimicrobiota bacterium
AACGTGGACCGGTCAGCACGAGCATGAGAAAGCCGAAGTCTGAAAAGCGCGGCCATTAATGAGCGCGTTCGACGACGAGTTCGGGCTTTTTGGTGACGACGAGGCGGAGGAGGATGAACGTCGTTCAACGCTGGGCGCGCGAAAGATTGCAACGAGCGAGACCGTTATCAATGATATCGAACCTGAAGACGATGCCTCTCCCTCACGCCGTCGCAATCCCGAACGTTCGGTCCGGACCGCGCCCTCCAGTTCTCCGCGCTTCGAACGGCGCCCCGTTGCCGCGCGCCCTCCGGTAGATCCGGAAGTTTCGCAGACCCGCGCGGCGGATCTTCTCGCATTTCTTGCCAAGAAGCTTGTTTCTAAGCCCGACGCCGTGAGCGTTGAAGTCTTTTCCGGCGACCGCGGTCCTGTTTTGGAACTGGCCGTGGACCCGGATGACCTCGGAAAAGTAATCGGGAGGGCTGGACGCGTGGCGCAAGCGTTGCGCACTGTAGTCCGTGCAGGCGCGGAAAGCAAGGTTGCCATTGATATCCTTGACGTCGACGAAGTGTACGAGGATGAAGACGGTGAGCAAGCTGCCGCACCGGAAGCGGTAAACGACGAATCCTGAAGTCCTAGTCGGAAGAATCGCCGGTGTCTTTGGGATTCGAGGTGAACTCAAGTGTGATCCCACGAGCGCCGGTCGCAGTCTGCTCACCGCACGCCGGACCGTCGTTTGCAAAACGTCGCAATGCACCGACGAGGCGACCGTGTGCGCCGTTCGGGAACACAAAGGCCGGTTGCTCATTTCCCTGCAAGGCTGTTCGAGCCGCGACGAAGCGCATCGCTTCCTCGGTGCAAACCTGTATGCCGCCGCGGAAGAGGTAGAACTAGGTGCAGATGAGTTTTTAGATCAAGATCTTATCGGTTCGGTCGTGCTGGATGAAATTAACACGCCGTTAGGGACCGTCACGGACGTGGAGCACTTTCCCGCTTCCGACATACTCGTGCTCGATAAGAACCGAATACCGCTGGTCCGATCGCTTATTCTGTCGGTGGACATCAAAGCAAAGCGCATCGTCGTGCGCCTGCCGCAGGGCTTATTGGACGAAACGCTTGCAGAAGAGGTTTGACGGCCGTTTAAGCAGGATGCGTCGCCACGTACTTATCAACGGCGGCGTTGACTGCGCGATCGATCGAAGTATTGCGCTCCGTTTCCTGATAAATGAGTTTACCGTCGCATCCATAGATTCGCAAGGTAAATGTTGCATGCGCGCTGCGGCCGAAACTGCCTCGCTCCATGGCAAGCGAACCGCTAGCAACCGTGGTTTGGCGCTCTGCGCCGCAAATGCTGGGAGCGTCTCTGGCGATGTTCTCAGTAACAATCGCCGAAAGCCGGGCATCGCCAAGGCGCTGAAAGGATCCGAGTAGCGCCTTCGAGGCGGCGCCTCGCGCGGCGTCGGGCGCGCTGCCATCCACGCGAACGACTGTAACGCTGCCGGAACGGCGTACGGCGACCGAGACGCCTTGCGTCCCTTTGGTCCGATGCCGGAATAAGCCGCCGATGTTCGCTTCTTTTCCGCTTGAGGGCGTAGGGGTGGTGCTTGGTTCGGCGACTGGCCTGTTGTATTCGGCGACAACGCGCCCGGCATGGGTCAGCACGGCGTTGCGAAGGACTTGACCTTGCGCGCTTGCGTCGGCGTAGGTCGACACTTGTGCCGTGTTGGCGTAGACGACCGTTCCGCTGAATGTACTCACCACTTGTTCGACCAAAGCAACTTCATTGCCAAGCGGCGTTAGAAACCCCGAGATGTAGTAATCTGCGCCTAGCCGCTTCGCCTCGTTCAAGAATTCCTGACGTGCCACTCCGGGGGAGGTCGGTTTGATGACGATTCCACCGCTTTGCAGAATGCTGTTTGCAAAAAGCGCCGCGATTTTGGTGCCCGCGTCTTTCTCCGTGTCACCGTTAACCGTCAGCGGATAAATGACAATGACCGGTGCCGAAGGAGTTGCCGTCGGCGCGGGTGAGGGTAACGCCGTTGGTGCGGGCGGGGGCGTTCGCACGGGGCGGTGCCTGACTACCCCAAACAGCGGCAGCGCACAAACCCCAACTCCCAGAAAAACCAGGATACGACGCACAGTGACCCCTTCTACGGCGATGAGCAACGGCTCACCGAATTTTCAATCCCAAGCCGGTAACGAATTTCTGCAAGGCAAGGTTCGTTTCCGCGGGTCGTTCTTGCATCACCATATGCCCCGCATCTTCGATGATGATACAACTGCCGTCCGGAACGGCGGCCGCGAGCGACTGCGCATACTTCGGCGGGGTCATCACGTCGTGCTTGCCTGTCATCGCAAGAACGGGAACGTGCATCGTACACAGCCGTGCAGTGGCGTCGAAAGAGTTGCACGCGGCGAAGTCTCGCAGGGTCTGCGCCTGGCCCACGACGGCAAAGCTTCGTCTTGCTTCAGCCGCCAGCGGCGAAGTGCGATCCGCGAAAAGGGCACTCGTAATCTTGCCGGCGGTCGACTCGAAGTCGTCTTGGAGGCCCTGCATGAATTGTGGCGCGACTCGTAAGCGGGCGCCCGAACCCAAGAGCACGAGCGCTTGGATCTGCGGCAGCCCGCGCAGCGCTAGTTGCAACGCGATGGCGCCCCCTAAAGAATGGCCGCAGAGCACGATGGTGTCGAGTTCTTGATCCTTGATGTACTCCTCGACGTAATCGGCGAAGTCGTCAACGGAGGCAGGCTCGCCCGGGCTTTGGTGCCCCGGCAGATTGGGCGCTCTGAACTGGCTATCGATCTCGCGTTGCGCATCGAACACGCGACCGGTGAATCCGGCACCGTGGATGCAAAGCAGCGTCACGTGACTGCTTCGAGTTTCGAATGAGCGTCGTCGATGGGCGAAACAGCCACGGTTCCTTTGAGATGAGCCCATCCGGCGCACAACTGCGCCCCGAATAGAAAGATCGAGCCCATCAGATAAAACCACAACAGGAGCGCCAGCGGCGCTGAAAGCGCGCCATAAATGTGCGCAAAATCGACATGCGTCGTGTACTGCGCGAACGCAAATTGAACCAG
>JALZBG010000229.1 GCA_030947645.1 Vulcanimicrobiota bacterium
CACTCTATTTCATTCCATATCCGTGTTGCGCTTCCGTGGTTACATCCGCCGCATCAATGCCGAGCACGCGTGTGATGCGGAGCAGTGTATCGATACTCGGAATACGCAGTCCTCGCTCAACGTAGCTCACCATTTGTCGCGAGAGAGCCCCTTTCTCAGCAACTTTCGTGAGCGAGAGTGCTGAGACGTCCGCTCTCGTCTCAGAATCGACGCGACTCGGGCGCAAGCCGGTGCTTACTTACGCTCTGAATCGCTGAAGGCGACTGCGTTGCACCTCTGCCAACACTTACCGACCGTTAACAGTACCGCTCCCACCACGAATATCGTCCATATTGAGGGCTCCGGGACGGGATACACCTTGAATTGCCAGCCGATATTTGCCGGCGGATTTCCGCCAAAGGGTGATTGGAAAATCGTTCCAGGTGGATTATTGACGCCGAAGAAAGACCCCGGTGATGTGCTCTTAAACGCTTTATCGGCGCTGCTGCCAATTGTCGGCGGATCGTAAATGCCTTCTCCCAGTTCATTCAATTGAGCTGTCGTCGCGGTGCTAGCAATGTTCTGCGTGCCATTATCGAACGTTACGCCGGCCCAGAACGTGCCGCTTGCAGGCAGCACGAACACTCCGGGTGCGATCGTTCCGAAAACAAAATCGTGGGAGCCCGGAGTAAACGTGATCGGGTCAAAAGTGAGACCGGCGATAAACGTTCCGGGTCCGCCGTTGGGGCCATCATTAACCCAAAAACGCACGCGTATCCGAGCGCTGAAGGATGCGGTTGGATCGGTATTCGCGATACTAACTCCGAAGTCCGATATGCTCTGCCCCACCGCAGAGCTACTGAAAGTAATGTCGTCCGCCACGAGCTGGGTAATAGCGACCCCAGGTCCTGCGTTGTTATCAGCCGCGCCGCCATTGGAGAAGCTCATTCGATAGGTCGCTGAATTGTCATAGACCGAAATGTTCTGAGCATCAATTTGATTGGCCACCAAAGCCAGTAGCCCAATAAGAACCGCGAGAAATGAATATTGAGCGGGCGGCAGGGCCCTAAAATGATTCGGCTGCGGCCTATTCGACTGTTGGTGCATATCCCGATTGTTACTAGGAAAACTGCATAAGGAGCAAGCCATTTCCCTGCCTCCGCGTAGGCGGTCGCGGCGCCGGCATCGTTTAGGGCAGGGCGCGCCTCCATTTTCAACCGCACAGCTACTTGGTTCGACGGCACGCCCCACGCGAGGTAGGTCGTGGCCGCCCCAGCCACCAGGGCCGACGACTGGGAGGTACCGCTAACCAGGGCAATTTGATCGGTCCCCGATGCGGAAACCACTCCGACACCGGGCGCGGCCGAATCGTTACGTTCGAGATCCCACCGTTGATAAGTATGCCGGTGTCGTGCGAACTTCCAGAAACGACGCGCGACCGCACCGCGCTGAAAGTTGCGCTGCGCAAACATCAGGACAAAGCGCGCACCTATTTCGATGAGCTCGCGGGAAAATTTGGACGCAGTTATGTGCCGGGGCCCTCATGGCATGCGCTCGCGAATACTCTGATCAGCTTGTTGCCCGCACAAACCGTGGCGGATCTCGGTGCCAGTGAAGGAACGTTGTCGCAGTCACTGTCGAGGACAGCGAAGAAAGTCATCGCGATAGACAACTCACCGAAGATGGTCGAGTTCGGCGCCAAGCTCGCCTCCGATCACGGTTTCAAGAATGTCGAATATCGATTAGGCGACCTCGAGGAACCTCCGATCGAAAAGGGTTCGATTGATCTCGCAATTCTGAGCCAAGCCTTGCATCACGCCGTTCAGGCGGCACATCGCATTTTGCGCAAAGGCGGGCGTCTGGCGACTATCGACCTGCTCAGCCATCGCTCGCGAACTCTACGCCGTCACTGGCTGGGGTTCAGCGAAGTGCAATTGCATCAATGGCTCGAAGCAGCCGGCTTCAGGAAGATCGAAGTGACGGTTGTCTGCATTTCCAGACGGTTTTCGCGAGCGGGGTGAAGGAGCGGCGTTTTCTTCGCCCTTGAGTTTCCCTCATTACTAGCTCAGATAGAAGCTGTAGTACGTGGTGTGTCCAGCGACGCTAAAACTATGGCCGCGGAAGCCGAATCCGACCTCAAGCTCGAGATCGCTCATGTCCTGACGATCGACGTAGTGGCCTACTCCACCTTGCTTATTCACGAGCAAGGCCAGGTGCTGGGGGAGTTAAACAAGATCGTCCGCAACGCTCCCTGTTTCCGCAGCGCGGAAGCCGCGCACAAGCTAACTCCATTGCCGACGGGCGATGGTATGGCGCTGGTGTTTTTCGATGACCCGGAAGCGCCGCTCGAATGCGCGATGCAAATCACTTCTGAACTGAAGAAGCATCCCAAGGTTCGCGTGCGCATGGGCATTCACAGCGGACCGATCAATCAAATTCTGGACGTAAACGATCGCAGCAATGTAGCCGGCGCCGGGATCGACATGGCTCAACGCGTAATGGACTGCGGTGACGCCGGCCACATCCTGTTATCCAAGCGCGTAGCCGATGATCTCGCGCCCTATACGCGGTGGCATCGTCATCTCTACGATCTTGGTGAATGCCAGGTGAAACACGGCCGAAAAATAAGCGTGTTTAACTTTTATACCGACGATCTGGGCAACTCGGCCGTTCCTGACAAATTAAGAGATGCACAGCACCTGAAGCATGAACATGCCGATGCGAAAGCGGGGATGGGTCGTCGCTGGCCAGGGTGGGTGCGTATCGGCACGGTATTCCTTGCGGCAGTTCTTTTCGCGCTTGCGATCTGGATGGCGCGTGGCGGAGCCGGCAAACCGCCGGAAAGAAGCGTGGCCGTGCTTCCATTCGAAAACCGGAGCGACGAAAAAGCTAATGCCTACTTCGCCGACGGCATCCAGGATGAGATTCTGACGCGCTTGTCGAAGATCGCCGCACTGAAGGTGATCTCGCGGACGTCGACGCGATATCTCGAGAGCGCGCCAAGAAATCTGCGCGACATCGGACGGGAACTGGGCGTTGCGCACATCGTGGAGGGCAGCGTGCAGAAAATTGGGAAGA
>JALZBG010000020.1 GCA_030947645.1 Vulcanimicrobiota bacterium
GTTACGCCTCGCGACGTTGAAGGCACGGACGAAGTGCACGTCGCGCGTCTGCGCGCTGAACATGCTTCCCGCAGGCATTTCCAAATGTGGATCGCGGGCGATCAGGTCCGTAAAGGCGCGGCGACCAACGGGGTGCAGATATTGGAGCTATTGGTGGACCGCGGACTGCTGCGATGATTGCGGGGTACAAAACGGCCGTTTTAAAGTTTGGCGGTACATCGCTGTCCACGCAAGAGGACCGCGAAATAGCGGCTGCGCGCGTTGCCGATGCGAGTCGCGACGGCCTGCGTCCAGTCGTCGTGTGCTCGGCGATTGGGCGAAGGCCGGACCCCTACGCTACCGATACGCTTGACGGTTTGGTTGCCGCTGCGGATGCGCGCAACCGCGATGCCTTGCTCGCGTGCGGTGAAATCATCGCGGCGGCGCTGTTCGCCGAAGTGTTGTGCGCTAAGGGCTTCTCGGCAAACGCGTTAAGCGGTGCGCAAGCGGGCATTGTAACCAATGACAACTTCGGTGACGCCCAGATTGTTGAGGTGAATCCCGCACGAATTCAAAAAATGCTGGAGCGCAACGTCGTGCCCGTAGTCGCCGGATTTCAGGGAGTCACTCGAGCGGGCGAGGTGACCACGCTCGGGCGCGGGGGTAGTGACCTTTCCGCGGTGGCGCTCGCTCATGCGTTAGGTGCGAGCGAGCTCGACATTTTTACCGACGTAAACGGAGTATTTAGCGCCGATCCCGACCGCGTATGCGGTGCTCATCCTCTCGAACGAGCGCATCTTCAAGAGATGAGCGAGTTGGCCGAGAATGGCGCACGAATCATGCATGCTAAAGCCGCGGAGTACGCGCGCGAGACCGGAACGGCCTATGCGGTTAAAGGACTGCGCACGGGCGTTGGGACCATTATCGACGATTGCGTGAACCATGAGCGGCCCGTCACCGGGGTCACTTCGACCACCGGCCTAACCTTTTTGCGCATCATTCGGGGCGAGGTCGAAGATCGTAAAGCGCGCATGCAGGTAGAGCTTGCAATGTTCAAGCGCTTTGCGCAGCATCACATCTCAATCGACCTCATCAACATCAACGCCGCCGGCGTTTTCTTCGTCGTTGGGAGCCATCACGTCGATACCATCCGCCGGCTGCTCGCCGACCTGAATCTCGCCGTACGCGTGCGCTCCGAGTGCGCCAAGTTGAGCATTATTGGCGCAGGAATGCGCGGCGCGTCGGGCGTTATATATCGTGTCGTGCAGGCGCTTTCTGATGCCAACGTCGAGATCATTCACTCGACCGACAGCCATATTACGATCTCCGTTCTGGTGCCGCAAAGCGAAGTCTCGCGGGCCGAGCAGGCTATTCACGAGTATTTCCAATTAGGCCGTGGCGCTCCCGCATGAGCTTTGCCCGCATCGTTACCGCAATGATAACGCCATTCGATGCACAGGGAGAAGTAGCGCTCGACGTAGCCGAACGCCTGGCATCGTGGCTCGTTGAGCGCGGCAATGATGGACTTGTCATCTGCGGAACGACGGGTGAGGGTCCCACGCTCAGCAGTGATGAGAAACTTGCCATGTTCCGTGCGGCGAAGCACGCGGTAGGCAACCGCGCTCGCATCGTCGCTAATACCGGCAGCAACGATACGCGCTCTTCGGTGGACATTACGAAGGAAGCGGAAGCATGCGGTGTTGATGCGGTATTGGCGGTGGTACCGTACTACAACAAGCCGACGCAGGACGGAATGCTGACACATTTTGGGGCGATTGCGCAAGCCACGAATCTTCCGGTGTTCATCTACAATATCCCCGGCCGTTCGAGCGTCAACATGCAGACGCAAACACTGCTGGAATTAGCCAGACGGCATGATAATATCGCGGGCGTTAAAGAATCCAGCGGCGACTTCAATCAATTCGCGGCCATTTTGGCTAACCGGCGCGCCGGCTTTACATTTTGGTGCGGCGACGACCACCTCTATCTTCCGTCTCTGGCGCTCGGTGCGGACGGCGTGGTGGGTGTGGCAACTCATCTCTGCTCGCGAGAATTCATCGCGATGGGCGAGGCACTGCGGGCCGGTAACATCGATAAAGCAGCATTCATCCACTGTTCGCTGGCGCCGCTCTTTGCCGCGCTGTTTGCGACCACGAGTCCTATAGCCATTAAATGGGCGATGAGCCGCCTGGGATTTGGGGCGGGCGTCACTCGCTCGCCGTTGGGATCGATGCCGCCGGAGCTCATGCTCCGCTTAGAGCCTCTCTTGGAACCATATCGGGAGAAAGCCGCTGCACGATAGTGTCATTGTTCTCGGCTGCCGCCTTGATGCACTCGATGCGCAGGAAGCAACGCGCGAGATACTGCGCCTTGCGCGGTCCGGGCAGGAAGCGCAAGTCGTAACGCTGGGAACCGAAATGGTCGTGCGCGCTCAGCGCGACGCCGCTTTCCGCCACATCATAAACACTTCGCAACTTTCGCTCTGCGATACGGTGGGATTGCTCGCCGTCGCGAAACTGCGCGGACTGCCCGTACGAGAACGCGTTACAGGTATCGACTTAATTGAGAATGTGTGTGACGCATCGAACGGCGACATTGCAATGTTCTTCCTCGGGGGTGCGGATGGCATCGCCGAGAAGGCGCGCCTCACATTGCAACAGCGCTTTCCTCGCGCTCGCATCGTCGGAACGCATAGCGGTTTTTTCGAGCCTTCGGAAACGCCGCAAATCTGTGCCGGTATCGAGGCCACGAATGCAAGAATCCTATTCGTTGGCTTAGGCTTCCCCCGGCAGGAAATATGGCTGCGTGAGCATTTGGCGGCGACGGGCTGTTGGGTGGGGGTAGGCGTCGGGGGGTCTTTCGACGTCATTAGCGGCAACCTGAAGCGCGCACCGGCGATGTGGCGGCGATTTGGATTGGAATGGCTCTACCGCTTACTCGCGGAGCCACGGCGCTGGCGGCGTCAATTGGCGCTTCCATATTTTGTATTTCTTGTAATCCTCGATACGTTTGCTTCGTTAGCGCGACAGAAGCGCAGCGCATGAAAGCGATGATCCTGGCCGGCGGCTTGAGTACACGGCTCTATCCGCTGACGCGCCAGGTGCCAAAGCCACTTGTTCCGGTGGCAGGCGAGCCCAACAGCATCCACCTGATTCGGTATTTGAGAGCGCACGGAATTAAGGAAATTGCGCTCAACGTACATTATCTCGCAGACCTGATCATGCAACGGCTCGGGGACGGCTCGGCATTTGACGTGAAGCTGGAATACCTGCACGAACGAACCTTATTAGGAAGCGCCGGCGCTCTGAAGCAAATGGAATGGTATTTTCGCGACGAGAACTTCGTAGTCGTAGGGTGCGACGATTTAACGGATCTACCGTTGGACGCGCTCTTAGGATTTCACACGGCAAAGCGCGCCGTCGCTTCCATCGGTCTAGTCGAGCGCGAAGAAGTCGCACAGTACGGTGTCGTCGTGTTGGATGCGCAGAGCCGGATCAGCGGATTTCAAGAAAAACCAGCCAAAGGTACCGAGCGCTCGAAGCTCGTGAACACGGGAATTTATGCGTTCTCTCCCGCGATCTTCGACTGGATCCCACCCAACGTGTTTTACGACTTCGGAAAGGACGTTTTTCCCAACTTACAGGTGAACCGTGCGGCCTTCTTCGGGTATGACGCGCGCGGAGCGTATTGGTGCGATATCGGGACCCCGCAGGAATATCGCCGAGCGACTCTCGACGTTTTGAGCGAGCGCTTTCATATCCCGCAAACCCGGTCGAGCGGAATCGATCCCACGGCGCGCGTCGATGCGGGAGCGAGCGTCCGAGGAGCGGTGTGGATCGGCAAAGGCGCTGTTCTCGACGAGGGCGCGACGGTGATCGGCCCAAGTGTGATTGGAGACGCAGTGCACGTCGGCCGCGGGGCAACCGTGGAGCGTTCCATTCTGTGGGACGGTACGGAGGTCGGCCCGCGTGCCCGCGTGAGCGACTCCATCACCGGCGTCAATTACTACGTGGGGGCGGAGTCCAATCTGCGCGACGCGATCGTGGCGAATGGCGAAGGTCACTAGCTAAGAATCACTGCGCGCGGGAACGGCAGCCATGCTCGATGCATTACTGGACTTCATGTTTCCGTCGCAATGCGGAGGATGCGATGCTACCGGAAGCGGACTGTGCGAGCGATGCGAACCGCCCGCAACCGATGTGCGGTTTGCAACGGAAACGTTGAGCGGACGCGCTGTAGGCCGGTATGAGGGAAATTTTCGTCGGGCAATTTTGGCGTTCAAGGATGGACGGCGCGACGTAGGAACCGCGTTGGGGCGCTTACTATCCCGGCGTCTGGAAATGGCGTCGCCCCTCGTTCCGGTGCCGACGACACAAGATCGCGCCGCCGAGCGCGGGTTCGACGGCAGCGCCCTCTTGGCCGCGCAGACGGGCTGCACGGTCTGGAACGTGTTGACGCAAGTCGCCGGGGATTCGCAGCGCGGCCGCACACGAAACCAGCGTTTAGTTGCGCGGCGGCGATTTGCGTGCGCTCCGCTGCCCGAGCTTGGAGCTCGCGTCGTCCTCCTGGATGATGTGGCCACGACCGGAGCGACCCTTGAAGACTGCGCTGCAACCTTACGCACCCGGGGCGCAATCGTGGAGCGAGCAATCGTGCTCGCACGAGCAATGCCATGAAAGTGAGATCGCGTGAAAGCAATTTGGAAGCGCGCAGTGATCGCAGAAAGCGACCAAACCAACCCGCAACAGAAGGATGCCGCCAAGGATATCGGTGGCTACGTCGCCTTTTGCAAAGGCGTGCAAATCAGTTAAGGCCGACCCTTCCGAACTCCATCATCTGTACCTGGAGCGCGCCTGCGAACTAGCTAGCCGCGCAGCGGGCGGCACTTCGCCCAATCCGCCGGTGGGAGCGGTCTTGGTCAGAAATGGCCGCATCATCGGCGAGGGCTTTCATCGCGGTGCCGGTACTCCGCATGCCGAGATTGAAGCCATGCGCGCCGCCGACAACCCGCAAGGCGCAACGTTGTACTCTTCCTTAGAACCCTGCACTCATACAGGTCGCACGCCCCCATGCACGCGCGCGATCATCGCGGCGGGCATCGCCCGGGTCATTGTCGGCGCCCTCGACCCTAATCCACAAACGTCCGGCGCCGGGGTGACCGTCTTGCGGGATGCGGGAGTGTGCGTGGAAGTTTTTCCGAGCCTACGTTCCCGTGAAATCATCGAACCCTTCAGCGTTGCCATCCGGAGCGACCGTCCGTACGTCGCTCTCAAGATGGCGACCTCACTGGATGGTTATGTGGCGCCTGAACCCGGATCATTCTGGCTTACCGGTGAGCAAGCCGCGAGCTTTGTTCGCGATTTGCGGATTATGCACAACGCGGTTATGATCGGTGCCGGAACGGTACGGGTCGATGACCCACAACTAACCGTTCGACCGGCACACCATCGGGGCGCAAACTATCGGCGCATCGTGCTGTGCCAACACCGATCCCCCAGCCCGCACAGCCGGGTATTTCACCCCGTGCCGGGATATGAAACAACAATCGTCGTTGCTCCGCGCGCAGCGATACCACAGTTTTCCGACTTGCGGGACGTCGCCGAGATTGTTCCGGTCGGCGAGTCCTCTAGCGAACATTTAGATCTTACTGCCGCGCTGCAAGAGCTCAAAAGTCGAGGCGTCGGCTCGATCCTCTGTGAAGGTGGCCCTACTCTTGCAGGGCGTCTGATTGAGGCCGGCCTGCTCGATCGGGTGTACTGGCTGGTGGCTCCCAGGTTTTTGGGAAATGGCCGCGCAGTTGCCGCACTCGGTTCCAACAACGATGTGACGTACTGCGCACGAAGTCTCGCTTTCGATCGCGTCGAACAGCTCGGCAACGATGTATTACTCAGCGGCCGGTTAGCGCATGTTTAGCGGTTTTATTGTCCACAGCGGAACCGCATTACGGAGCGTGCGGCTCCCGCATGGCGGGGTTGAGCTGCACATTGCGCTTGAGAAAAGCCTGGCCGCGCAAATCAAGCCGGCAGATTCCGTTTGCATCAACGGAGTTTGTTTGACGGCCACGCACGTACACGACGCGGACGTTATCTTCGACGTCGTCCCCGAAACGCTCGCGCGTTCGTCATTGACGGACCTGCAGGAGGGCGAACCGGTCAATCTGGAGTTGGCCTTGCGCGTCGGCGATCGCATCGCTGGGCACTTCGTCTACGGCCACATCGACCGCTGCGTGAATGTGGTTGCGGCATCGCCCGAGGGCTCGGGAATGCGGTTGAGTTTTGAAGTTGCCGATGCACTGCGTCCGTTCATCGTAGAGAAGGGCTTTGTTGCCATCGACGGGATCAGCTTAACAGTAGCGGCCGTCTCTATGCAGGCGTTTCAAGTGGCCGTTATTCCGGAAACGTTACGCAGGACGACGTTGGCGCGCCGCAGACCCGGCTCGTGCGTGAACATCGAAGTCGATCCGCTCGCCCGCTACGTCGTCGCGGCCCTTCGCAATTACGATCAAAGAGCCGCCACCAGCGAAGAGTTGGCATGGGCGTATGAAATCTAAGCCCGCTAAGACCGTCACGCCGGGCGACGTGCGAATTTTCGAAGTGCGAGACCGCGTGCGCTGGAGCGATGTAGACATTGCCGGAATCATTTATTTTGGGGCGTACGTGCGCTTCATCGAATTGGCCGAAACGGAACTCATGCGCGACCTCGGTTTCCCGTATGCGCAAGTTTTTGATACATTCAACATGTGGTTGCCACGCGTGCATCTGGACTTTGACTTCTTCAAGCCGGCCTTCATGGACGACGAGCTTGTGATGAAAACGCACGTCGCGCGCGTTGGAACGTCGTCGATCACCCTGAAGACGGAAGTATACAACGTGCGAGCTGCGGAGATGGACGCGGCTGCGACGCTCGTCGTTGTTTGTGTCGATCGCCAAACCATGAAAAGTCGGCCGTTGCCATCCTCGTTTGGAGGTGCGTTCCGCGCATGCGCGGCCGCCTGATGCGGGCCGCTTTTTTACTGGCCCCCCGTCAGCTTGAAATGCGTGAAGTAGAACGACCGACCGCGCCGCATGGGGGTTTGCTCGTGCGGGTTCGGGCGGCGCTAACCGACGGCACCGATCTGAAGGCGTACCGGCGTGGACATCCGCAAATGCGTATGCCGACTCGCTTTGGACACGAATTTTCCGGCGATGTGGTCGCAGCCGGCGGCGGAGTGAGTGAGTTCGCAGTCGACGAGGCAATTATGAGCGTGCATTCCGCGGCGTGCGGCGCTTGCTTCTGGTGCGCCTGCGGGCAAGAAGAACTGTGCAGCTCGGTGATGAGCACGAAGATACTCGGCGCATATGCGGACTACGTCGCTATTCCCCAGCATATCGTGCGGCGGCATGTTTTTCGCAAACCTGCGTCTCTTTCGTATATTTCGGCAGCGTTTCTTGAGCCGCTATCCTGCGTACTTCATTCCCTCTCGCTGCTGGCACCCAAAACCAAGAGTTGCATTGCGATACTTGGCGACGGCGGCTTTGGGTTGCTTCATGCGCTCGTAGCTCGGGTGCGGGGACATACTCCCGTCCTCGTGGGGCGTCGCGAGGCACGCATGAATTTGGCGCGCCGGCTCGGTGTTGCACATGTTCTACACGCCGGCGAAGGCGTGAGTGCGCGCATCGGTATGCTTACAGACGGGCGCGGTGCCGACGCCGTTATCGAATGTACGGGGACGGTGGAGGCGTGGGAGCAGGCTCCTGAGTACGTTCGCCGCGGTGGAACGGTGTCGTTCTTCGGCGGCTTACCCGAAGCGACGCGGGTAGCCTTTACTGCTGCCCGAATGCATTACGATGAGCTTCGTTTCGTCAGTCCATTTCATTACACTACCGCGGCAGTACGCGAGGCGCGCGATCTGTTGGTTTGCGGCCTTGTTGATGTAGAACAGCTCATTTCACAACGCTTTTCGCTCGCTGATATCAGTAATGCGTTCGTTGAACTCGACCGAGGCAACGGCATCAAGTACGCCATCGAACCATGAACGATACGCTGCCTTCGAGCATGCGCGTCGCCGTGTTGTACGACGTCGACGACATCCGCATTGAAGAGAGGCCTCTTCCGGACCTAAAAAGCGGAGAGCTCTTAGTGCAGACGCGCGCTAGCGGCATTTGTTCGGGCGACGTTATGGGATGGTATATCCGCCGCAAAGCACCGCTCGTGCTGGGACACGAGCCCGCCGGCGTCGTTGCCGCAGTAGGCTCGGGCAGTCCGCCACTGGACTATACGGGGCGCGCGTTCGCCGTCGGCGATCGTGTTTTTTGCCATCACCACGCACCGTGTTTCGAATGTGCATTTTGCCTGCGCGGGGATTACGTGCAGTGTCTGCGCTGGCGCTCGACACAACTCGATCCGGGTGGGCTTGCCGAGTTTTTTCGCGTACCCCATGCCAACGTTGGCGACACGCTGCGGCTACCGGATACCCTCACCTTTCAAGATGCTGCTTTGACAGAACCGCTAGCGTGCGTAGTGAAGTCGTTGCGGCGCGCCGAAGTTCGCTCGAGCGAGAATGTGTACGTGATCGGGCTTGGCGCGATGGGCTTGATGCACGTCATACTCGCGCAGTGGAAAGGAGCACGCGTATTCGCAAGTGATTTTCAAAAGCACCGGCGTGAACTCGGTCGCAAAATGGGAGCGCAGGTACTGGAGCCATCCGCGGGATCCGGGCAGTTGCGCGACGCGACGCAGGGACGTGGGGCGGATATCGTTATCTGCGGTCCCGGAACGCCGGCAGCGTTGCACGCTGCACTTGCCGACGTTTGTGCCGGAGGGCGAGTGGTGATGTTCACACCGTTGGATCCTGCGCAGCGGTTTGCGTTCGATATGAACGATTTCTATTTCAGGGACATCCGACTGATCGCGAGCTATTCATGCGGCCCCGACGACACGCGCGAAGCGCTCGACATTCTCAGCGCGGGCGTCGTCACGGCGGAAAAGCTGGGCACCACCGAATTCAGCCTCGCTGAAACGCCAACCGCTTACAAGGCCCTTGTCCAAGGCAACGTCATCAAACCCCTCATCATCTTCGAACGCCCAAAAAGTGCCATGTCATCTCATACGGCGTCGACGCCGCGAACACATTTGCGGGATCGCCTACGTCGGTAACCGGATAGGGTACATGGTTGCGGTCCGCAATAGCCTCGGTATCTGTCCCCGTATCGCGTGAAAATCGCTAGCAGTCCGTAAATGCACCCGTTGTCCCAGTACTGCACTTATTCGGGAAGCGGACCAAGGTCCAGCGCAGATGCATACCAGCTTACAAAATATTAGCTTCGCGCGGGTTCATTTCGCGCTAATAGTTCCTTGACGGCCTGTTCTTCGTGCATCGCTGCACCCTCGGTCATCGATGCGGCCAACAGAGGCTACGCCCCATGAATGGATGGCAGCGTCAACCGTCATGCGCGCCCGTTGCGCACGATAACAACGCGTAGCGGTGTCCCGGGCGCCTTTGCCACGGTTAGTCGTAACCTGCAGACATGCCCTTCGCTTTGAATCGACAGTCAGCAGTTGACAATTGTCAAGTGTGGCGTTAGGCTCGCTACATGACCACCTTTGCCCAGGAGCTCCAGTCGGCGATGGATGCGGCGCGCCTTTCGGCCTCAGAGCTCGCGGCACGTTCGGGCTTGACCGAGTCGGCGATATCATACCTCCGCTCGGGTCACCGGGAGCCCTCATTCAAGTCGCTCCAGCGGCTCACTGCCGCATTGCCGGAACTTGCCTCAAGTTTGCCGGCGCCGCGCAACCCGATTGATTCCATCGAAGCGGCGATCCAGAACATCCGCGTCGGGAAGATGGTTGTCGTCCTCGATGACGAGGATCGTGAGAACGAAGGCGACCTGGTGATGGCTGCGCAGAAAGTCACGCCGGAGGCGATCAACTTCATGCGCAAGGAGGCTGGCGGTCTCATCTGCGTGCCGCTTTGCGGCGAGCGTCTCGACGAACTGCAACTGCCGCAAATGGTCGATGAGAACACCGCCGTTCACGAAACTGCGTTCACCGTTTCCGTTGAGGCTCGCGGGCGCACGACGACGGGTATATCAGCACACGATCGTGCAACCACCATCCAGGCATTGCTCGAGCCCGACGCTAAGCCATGGGATTTCTTGCGACCGGGTCACACCTTTCCGTTGCGCGCCCGCGAAGGTGGCGTGTTGGTGCGGGCTGGGCAAACCGAGGCCGCGGTGGATTTAGCGCGCCTAGCAGGCTTGTATCCCGCAGGAGTTATTTGCGAGATCATGGCCGAGGACGGCACCATGGCGCGCCTCGACGCGCTGCGGCAATTTGCCGACAAACACTCGCTCAAGCTGATCACCGTGAAGGACCTTATCGCGTTTCGCATGCGCACTGAGAAGCTCGTGCACAGGATCGCTGAGTTCGACCTCCCCACCACCTTTGGCGCATTCAAGGGCGTGGCGTACGAAAGCAGCTTTGATGAGATAGCCCACATCGCCATGGTTATGGGCGACGTCGGCGATGGAAAGGATTTGCTGGTTCGCGTTCATTCCGAATGTCTCACGGGCGATGCGCTGCACTCAATTCGATGCGATTGCGCGGCGCAGCGCGATGGTGCTCTCGCAATGATTGCGGAAGAAGGACGAGGGGTGTTACTGTACCTGCATCAGGAAGGCCGCGGCATCGGTCTTGCCAACAAATTGCGTGCGTACGAACTTCAAGATCACGGAGCCGATACGGTCGAAGCCAACGTTGCGCTGGGGTTGCCTGTCGATAAGCGCGACTATGGTCTGGGCTCGCAGATATTGTACGACCTCGGCGTGCGCGAGATGCGCATCATCACCAATAACCCGCGGAAGATCTTCGGCCTGGAAGGGTACGGCCTACGAATTGTCGACCGTGTTGCCATCCATACTTCGCCTACGCCGTTCAACACGCATTATATCGAAACCAAGCGCACGAAGCTCGGGCACTTCACGCCGTCAAATTGAGGTTGGAAAAGCCGGCAGCCCGCATAGCGCAAGGAAAACGGTTTGCCATTATCTCTGCGCGCTTCTATGCGCAACTTGCGGATTGGCTGGAAAACGGCGCCCGGCGCGCTTTGTCGGAGTGCGGCGTGCGCGATGACGAAATTACGTTGTACCGGGTGCCCGGGTGTTTTGAATTGCCGCTCGCGGCCAGCCGCGCAATTGCGACGAAGCGATTCGACGCAGTGGTTGCCCTTGGAGCGGTGATCCGTGGAGAGACGCCGCATTTCACGTTCGTTGCGGGAGAGTGTGCGCGTGGAATCATGGACGTGCAACTGGCAACCGGCACGCCGATAGGCTTCGGTGTGCTCACGACAGAAACGGCGGCTCAGGCGGAGGAGCGCGCCGACCCAAAGCGCGGTAATAAGGGATATGAGGCTGCGTTGGCAGCAGTTGCAGTGCTGGCAATCGGTAACCATGTGAATCCGACCGGATAGGGTTTAGACGAATGCTTCAGACACGCACGCGCTCGCATCTCTTTGCGGCGCAGCAACCGTATTACCGCCAACCGCTGACGCTGGTCGAGGGGACGGGGTCTCGCGTGCGCGACAGCGACGGCCGCGAATATCTCGATGGTTTCGCCGGAATCGCAACGCTGACGCTCGGGCACGCCCATCCTGAGGTGACTCACGCGGTGGCCGATCAAGCGGGCAAACTGGTGCATACCTCGACGCTGTACGACAACGAGCCGCTCTTAGATTTGGTCGAGCTTTTAGCCGACGTCGCTCCCGCGCCGATGAGCAAGGTGTTTGTTGCCAATTCCGGCTCCGAGGCCAACGAGGTTGCGGCTCTCGTCGCCAAAACGGCGCGCAACTCCCAGGAAATATTGGCGCTCGATCACGCCTACCACGGCCGGACGCTCTATACCGTAGCAATGGCCGGAATGTCGAATTGGCGAAACTTCGGCGTGGCGGCGGCCAACGTTGCCTTTGTGCCCAACGCGTATTGTTACCGTTGCCCGTTGCAGTTGACATATCCGTCATGCGAGATTGCTTGTGCGCGCAGCGCAAAGCGCGTAATCGAAACGCAAACCAGCGGTTCGCCTGCAGCGCTGATCGCGGAGACCATTGAAGGGGTGGGTGGGATCATTACGCCGCCGCCCGAGTACTTTAAGGTGTTGCAAGAAACATTAGCGCCGTTCGGGACGCTGCTGATTGCCGACGAAGTGCAAACTGCGTGGGGGCGGCTGGGGGACGGAATCTTTGGAATGCCCTCAACCTACGGCGTGATCCCCGATATCATTACCTCTGCCAAAGGCTTAGCAAACGGCTTGCCGATTTCCGTCACCATCACGCGTCCTGAACTCGCCGACGCCTTTCAGGGCCCGCATATTAACACGTTCGGCGGGAACCCGCTCTCAGCGCGCGCTGCTCGCGTCACCCTTGAAGTGGTGCAACGTGACCGTCTGATTGCCAACGCAAAACACCAAGGTGACGCGTTGCTCTCCGGGTTGCGCGCTCTGCAAACACGGTATCCGCTCATCGGAGAAGTGCGCGGTCATGGGTTGATGGTGGGCGTTGAATTTGTGAAGGATCGCGCCAGCAAGGAACCGGCAACGGCAGAAACCGGAAACTTTCTGGAATTGATGCGCGAGCGAGGGATACTGGTCGGTCGCGGCGGCAGATGGTCTTCCGTCGTGCGCATCCAGCCGCCGCTAATTTTCGAGGATGCGGATACCGCAGAATTGCTCCGCGCTTTTGAGTCCGCCCTTGCGGCGTTGAGATGACTTTGCCCGAGGGCGGCGCCTTGCAGTCTGTATGGTGGGAGGGCGATGCCGTCGGTTTCATCGATCAGCGAGCCCTTCCCGACTCAGTTGAAAAGCGTCGCGCGACGAGCGTTGCAGACATTGAAGAGGCGATCGCGTCGCTCGCGGTGAGAGGCGCACCCGCGATCGGCATCTTCGGCGCTTATGGAATCGCTTTGCTGGAACAGCAAACGCCGGACCCTGCGCAGCGCAAACGGGATGCGGAGCGCATCCGCCAAGCGCGTCCCACGGCGGTCAACTTATCGTGGGCAGTTGACCGCGTCTGCAGTGCGCCGGATAAGCTGTCGGAGGCACGAGCGATTCATCGCGAGCAGATTGAGATCGACCGGCGCATCGGTAAAGCCGCAGCCGGACTTTTTCCCAACCCCGCTGCTGTCCTCACCCACTGCAACACCGGGCCGCTGGCAACGGCCGGTGAGGGTACTGCTCTGGGCTCCATTATCGCTGCATCGCGAGATGGGAAAGCGGTGCACGTGTACGTTGACGAGACACGCCCGCTCTTGCAGGGATCGCGTTTGACCATGTTTGAGTTGGAGAGCGCAGGTATCGATGCGACGCTGATCGTCGACGCGGCGGCGGCCATGGTGATGCAACGCACCAAAATCGATTTGGTGATTGTCGGTGCAGACCGCATCGCTCGCAATGGCGATACTGCAAACAAAGTAGGCACGTATGCGCTTGCGATCGCAGCAGCGCACCATGGAATACCTTTTTATGTAGCGGCCCCTCGCTCAACTTTTGACTTCACTATGGCTTCGGGAGAAGACATTCCTATTGAGGAACGCGGAGAGCATGAAGTACGAAGTTTTGCGCGCGTGCAATCCGCGAATGTGCGTAGTAGCGCGTATAACCCGGCCTTTGACGTGACGCCCGGCCACCTTATAACGGGTTTTGTGACCGAGTATGGAATTGTGCCGCCCCCGTATCACGATGCGCTTCCAGATTTACAGTGGCGTCCGCGGCTCATGGAGATGACGTTCTGAAGTTTTACGAGTTCATGGACAAAGCGCCGCCGCTCGGAAAGCTCGTTATCATCGAAGGCACCGAAAGAACGCTCGCCGAGCGGGCTCTTGGAGTGCTGATCGATCGTGCGATACCGCACGAAACGCGCAATTTGAACCTCGAACGTTTTGCCGCTGGCGAGATCGAGTCGATGAGCCGCATCGGCGAGGCTACGCAGGCTATGCCGTTTCTGGCGGAAACACGAATCGTGATTGTGATGGATTCTCAAACGCTACGTGCGCAAGCGCGCCGCGAACTGTGGGACATCGCGCAAGCCGTCCCTTCGGGAAACACGCTGGTGCTAGTCGACCTTCTCGCACCGAAGGCGACGCGCCCGCAGCCCTTCGGACAGCTTGCCGCACGCACTGCCTTGCTTATCGACACCACCACCAATGAAGCCGTACGGGAGCGGTACATACGGGAAACGCTCGCGGAATTGAACGTGCAAGCGGATGTGCGGATCATCGACGCCCTCGCGCGCAGCAACGCCGAGCTGGCCGCAGTGCGCAACGATTTGGAGAAGCTCGCCCTGGGCGGAAAGCGCATCTCCCTCGCGGCCCTGGCACGCGAGAGTCTTTGCGTCGACGATCCCAAGGCGTACCAATACGCCAGCGCCTTGGTTGAGGGAAACTCTTCGCAAGCCCTCGCCATCGCCTTCGAAATGTTTGCAAACGACCCGCGCGGTGCCGCAATTCCGCTGGTAAGCGCGCTAGCCGCGGAATACGCATTGCTTTGGGAAATCGCGCGAAAGGGCGGTCGGATTCCACTGAAGGCGAAATGGCGCGAACGGTTTCTACGCCCGCTCGCCACCCGCATGGGGGAGCGCCGCGCCCGTGAAGGTTTCGAACGTGCGGTGCGCGGGTTCGAATCGATTGTGACGGGGAAAATTGACGAACCTCGGCTTCTGATCGAGATGCTTACAGCCGAGCTTGGGCGCGCGTGATGGATTACACGTCCTACACTTCTCCGTTCTCCTGGCGGTACGGTTGTTCGGCGCTTCGCGTGTTGTTCTCCGAGCGGGAACGGCGCAGATTGTGGCGAGCCGTATGGATAGCGCTCGCCGAAGCGCAAGCACACTACGGGTTGATTTCGGCAAGCGAGTTGGAAGATTTGCGCGCTCACCGCGACGACATCGACGTTGCGGCGGCGGTGGCGATCGAGCGCGACATTCATCACGATCTCATGGCCGAGATTCGGCTCTTTGCCGGCCAAGCGACGCTAGGCGGCGGCAAGCTTCATCTCGGCGCAACGTCAATGGATATCGAGGACACCGTTGAGATCTATCGCCTGCGTCGCGCCGTATCGATTGTTGGTTTGTCCCTTCGGGAATTGTTGCGGAGCTTCGCTTCGGAGATCGATAAGTATGCCGACTTGGTGTGTATGGGATTTACCCATCTTCAACCGGCGGAGCCGACGACGCTCGGACACCGGCTCGCCGTGTATGCGCAAGACTTGCTGACCGACGATCAAAACCTTCGGTTTGCTTTTGAGAACCTCACCGCTAAAGGTCTGCGGGGGGCGGTGGGTACTTCGGCCTCATACGATCTGCTACTGGCAGGGACGGCCGGAAGTTCCCAGGTGCAGGAAGAGTACGTGTTGGGGAAATTCGGTCTGTCGGCACGCGAGGTAAGCACCCAAACCTACCCCCGAAAGCTCGATTATCTCTTATTGTCAGCACTGGCTGGACTCGGCGCGTCGCTCTCGAAGTTTGCGGCCGACGTTCGCATTCTCAGTTCGCCCGAATTCGGCGAGGTATTTGAGCCATTCGGCAAATCTCAAGTCGGCAGTTCTGCGATGCCGTTCAAACGCAATCCGATCTTGTGCGAGCGAATCGATTCCTTAGCGCGCCTCCTTCCAAGTTTCGCCGACGTTGCATGGCAAAACGCGGCGACGAATTACCTCGAGCGCACGCTTGACGACAGCGCGAACCGGCGTACGATTTTACCGGAGGCTCTCCTGTGCGCCGATGAGATTATCAGTCTCGCACGCCGCGTTGTGGGCGGGATGCGCGTCGACACCCGGCGCATCACTGAAAACTTGCGCACCTACGGACCCTTTGCCGGAACCGAAGCGGTGATGATGGAGGCCGTACGCTGCGGGGCGAACCGCCAAGAGATTCATGAAACGATCCGGTCGGCCGCCATGGAAGCGTGGGGAGCGCTCTCACGCGGCGAGGACAATCCGCTGGGCGCGCTTTTGACCGAGGACGGGGCGCTGACGCAACGCCTTGACCCCGCCGAGATCCGCAGGCTCCTCGACCCTGGAAAACATACCGGAAGCGCGCCGTCGCGAGCTCGCTCAGTGGCTGCCCGCATCGATAGGCTCGAACCTTTTCCGCAACAACCGGAGGCGGTTGCATGAATAAAGGCATCGAGATCGCACGGGGCAAGACCAAAGTGCTCTACGAACAAGCCGGCCAGCCGGACACCTTAGTGGTGACCCAGCTTGACGCAATTTCTGCCGGCGACGGCGCGCGCCAGGACGTCATCGCCGGAAAAGGGCGTTTGGCGGCAAAAACGACGGCACGCATTTTCCGGTTGCTTAACCTCTGCGGATTGCCGACGCATTACTTGTCGGGCGGGGAAGATGACGACGACAATGAGATGCTGGTGCGCCGTTGCAACATGCTTCCGCTCGAAGTAGTTGTGCGCGGCGTTGCGGCCGGCTCGCTCGTGAAGCGCAGACCCGGGCTGCAACGGGGCGCCTTTCTCGTTCCTCGCATGATCGAATTTTTTGTCAAGGACGATGCGAACCACGATCCCCTCATCGAGGCTGAAGCGATCATGTCAAGCGGCATCGCTGCCCCGGTGGAAGTTGGGGCAATGAGTGAGATCGCGCGCTTGGCGTTCGACATCTTGGCGCACGCGTGGCGACGCCGCGATACTTTGCTCGTGGATGTCAAACTCGAATTCGGGCGAATTACGAGCGGGGATGGAAAGGGCAGTTTGGTAATTGCCGATGTTCTCGACAATGATTCGTGGCGCATATGGCCACAAGGGCGCGAGGATCGTATGCTCGACAAACAAATGTATCGAAATCTCTCCTCCGTTTCGCCGGAAGACCTCGACCGTATAAAATCCGCATACGAGAGCGTCGCGGAGATGGTTGGAACCTTTCCAGTCATGCGTCCCGGCATGGTGGCCATCGTCTGCGACGGCGCTGAATTTATAGAAGAGAGCGGAGCGATCGTCACTGCGCTCAACGCTTTTGGTCTTCCCAGCGTGCGTCACGTGGCTTCGGCGTTCAAAACTCCGGGATTGGTTTTGCAACTTGCAGCGCAGCTAGATGCGACGTTTGCGCGCTTGGTCTTCGTAGCATCGGGCCCATCGGGAAACGCGCTCCTGCCCATGCTTGAAGGCAGTACCACTAATCCAGTTTTGGACGGCTCGCAGGCTCCGGAGATGGTCGCCTTGCGCTGCGCCAAAGCGCTTGCCTTGGAAGACACGGTGCTCTTTGGGCGGACCCTTCTCACTCAAACGAATGCGCGTTCTGCGGTACTGCAGGCGGATGCAAATCTGAACGCAGTAGCAACGCAAAACGCAACCCTTGCCTAGCAGGCAGCCCCCTACTCATAGCGCAGCGTCTGCTGCAGGTCTCGCGCTCACTGTGAACGAGCAGCGTAGCATCGCACGCGCTTTGGGTCGGCAACCTTCAACCGTCGAACTGTATGCCTTTGACGCGCAGTGGAGCGAACACTGTTCGTACAAGAGCAGCCGTCACTTGTTGCGCGCGTTGCCGGTAAGCGGTCCGACCGTTATGCAAGGGCCGGCGGAGGATGCCGGAGTCCTCCATTTAGGCGAATGGAACGGTGCACGATACGGCGTGGTTATCGCTCACGAGTCGCACAACCACCCTTCACAAATCGTACCCTTCGAAGGCGCCGCAACCGGTATTGGGGGCGTCGTGCGCGACGTGCTGTGCATGGGGGCGACGCTGGTGGCAATCGCCGATCCGCTACGCTTCGGGCGGATTGAGAATCCCGAGTCGCATGAACACTATGTGGCCCGCGGAGTGGTTGATGGGATTG
>JALZBG010000084.1 GCA_030947645.1 Vulcanimicrobiota bacterium
CATTGGACGCCCGGACTTAGCGTTGCAATTAACTGGACAGGCGATAAGCGGGGGACACAAAACTGCTCAGGCGTACTTTTTGGATGGGATCGCTAGCAAACAAGTGGGGGGCCAGGAAGCTAGCGCCCTGTATGATTTTGAACAAGCGTCGAATCTTGAACCCACCAATTCTCAGGTATTGCTCTCACTTACGGATACGTATCTTCGACAGAAGCGCAACGCGGACGCAGAGCGCGTCGCCAAGCGTGCGATCACATTCAATAAGGACGATCCGCGAGCGTACATCAACTACGGTTTAGTACTTGCCCAGGAACAAAAATACGATGACGCGCGCACGCAATTTGAATCCGCGCTTAAACTCAACCCCAAGGATGCAAGTCCCGTTGTTCTGGAGGCTAAGTCCTACGTGGATCAGAAGGCGGTGCCGGCTGCTTTGCAAACTCTCGATCGCGCGCTGCAGATCGATCCGAAAAACCTAGAGGCTACCGTCAACAAGGCCCGCTTGCAAGCCTCGCAACATGATGTATCCCATGCTCTAGGAACCTATGAGGGCGCGCTGGGCCTTGTAAACGACGCAGAAGCAAAAGCCGCGATCGTTGATGAAGAGGGAGCATTCCTAGCTTCTGAAAAGCGCTCTGCCGAGGCGGAAGCCGCCCTCAAGAGAGCGATAGCGGATTATCCAAACGCCTTGCGCGCTCACGTCGCGTACGGCGACTTCCTGGCGCAGAACAACCAGTTGGCTAGAGCGGAAGCTGAATGGACGTTAGGCCTTGGTCCCAACAAGGACAACCGCGAGGCACTTGGTCGCCTGGGCGAATACTATATGCGTACGGGAAAGCCGCAGTCAGCCGTCACCGATCTCAAGCGATTGACTGACCTTACTCCTGACGCGGCGGCATTCAATCTGTTAGGTCAGGCCTACGCGTACACTCGCCAATACGACAAGTCAAAGGACGCGTGCCTGAAATCATTTGCGCTTGCCAAACAGCCGCCCGCTCTGGGTTGCATCGGTGCCGCCGACTTCGAGCTGCGAAATTACAAAGAGTCGGCCAAAGTGTTCGACGTGCTCGACCGCAACGTCCGTCGATACCTGGACGCGAATCCTCAGCTCGTCTTCATCATGGGCAAGGTCTACGAAAACACCAATCAAAGAGCAAAGGCCGTTGCCGCCTACAAACGGTTCCTGGCATTCATCCGTCCGACTTCACCCGCCTACAAACAAGTGAAGCAACTCATTGCGAATCTGAGCAAGCCGACGTCGGCCAACACTAGAACGAAACATTAGTAGTGGTGCGCTAAGTGCTTCTCGTCTATGACGAGATGTATGGAGACCATCTGCGTGGCATTCCTCATCCGGAATGTCCCGACCGCGTGGAGGTGGTTGCCGAGTATTTGCAGGCAGGCCAACTCCTCTCGCATCGAATTTCCGCACGCGACGCAACCGACGCAGAAATAACGCTGGTTCACACGCCGGCATACTTGGAAGGGGTTAAGCGCGAGATCGCACGCCTGAACCATGCGGCAGGCTACCTGTCTACCGGGGACACGGTCGTCGACGAACGCTCGTTGCAGGTCGCGCGGCGTGCAGCTGGTGGAGCGCTGGCGGCCATCGAGGCAGCTTGTTCGCAGCATCGCGCGGTGTTTGCGCTTGTTCGCCCGCCCGGACATCATGCGGAACCCGCTCGGGGTATGGGTTTTTGCGTGTTCAACAACGCGGCGATCGCGGCGCGCGCCTTTCTGAAGGAGCACGGCGGTCGAGTGCTCATCGCAGATTTCGACTATCACCACGGCAACGGCACCCAAAACGCCAGCGGTAGCGGCATATCCTACGTATCCAGTCATGCGTTTCCAGCGTATCCTGGAACCGGGAACTCGCGTGAAAATTATGATTTAGGGAGCGATGTTATCGTTAACGTTCCCCTGCCCGTGCATGGCTTTGGAACCGAACCATTCGTCGCGCTGTGGGAAGAACTGTTGTCCATCGCCGCCAGACGGGTAAAGCCCGATTGCATTATTGTGAGCGCGGGTTTTGACTACGTCGCGGGCGATCCCATCGGGGATCTCGGCGTCGATGTCAGCGCGGCTACCGCTCTGGCACGTAGCGTGAAAGGCGTCTGTGCAGAGTATTGCGAGGGACGTGCCGTTTTTCTGCTTGAAGGCGGCTACCATATTGCGGCGCTTTGTGAATCGGTGGGACGTACGCTGCGCGCTTTCGATGATGGAACCGGTCCCATGAGCGGCGCTCATCGGAAAGCGATTCCGGCGGCACAGTCTGCTATACTAGCAAAGCTGGCAGGTGCGTTCTGAGAGGCTCGTTAGGGAACCACTGAGGCGGCGATCTTCAACACTTCTTGGCGAGAGATGTCGCTCACGATGGCGAAATGTAAGCCGGCTTCTTCCCAAGCAAGTAACGTCGTCGGGCCCTCTTCAACGTATTGGCCGTCGTGGTCTTCGAAGTGCACGTTGGTTGCTTTGTAGCGGCTTAAATCAACAGCCGCCCCTTTGGCATTCTCGAAAAGCGAAAGCGTCCGCACACCATCGGAGTACAACAAATGCAGAGTGCGGATACCCTTTATTTCGGTCACGTCACCCGCGGCCGGTATGAAGCCATTCGGTAAGTACCTCGGACCGCGGGCCTTAAAGCCGGCGGCGCGTAACATGTTTTCAAAGTCGCTCGAGGCAACTCCGTGGTTCAAGCCGCGCACCAGCTGGAAGCCCGATTTTGGTGCGGCGAACATCGCTATAGGAATGTCGTTCGTATAGCGAATGTGCTCGAAACGGCTTTGATGGGTCACGGAACCGTCGCTCGCATACGCCTCTTTTTGCAGCACTAATTTGCTTTGCGCATCCACCCAGATGCGCATGGCAACCTGTCCCGTGTACTTGCTCATGAGAAGAATGGCAAACGCATGGCGTCCGGCGATCGTCTCAGAAGCTCCCAGAATTGCACGGTAATTTGAAGTCAAAAGAGTGAAGTTGTCATTTAAGGTGACTTGGTCATTGGCCGAGTCGTTCTTTGAAATAACTACGCGATCGTGCTTGATATCAAGTTTGTACGACAGGCTACCCCGCGTAATGATCGAGTCACCATAGAACGCTTGCGGCGCTAGGTACCAGCGCCGAGTGAGATTGGGCGCTCGGTGCTCGACGCGAAAAATCGTGGCTTCAGCGTGCGACCTGCCAAAGCGTACGTCTTGCATCTGCCCGACATACGAAAAATGCCTTGGTGCGGCGATGCTCTGTTGTAAGATGCCCATGGCATCTACAGGCCCTGGAGGTTCTCCGGCGAGCGCCGATTGCAAGAGCAACGCGGCGATCATTAGCCCCGCAGAGAGTGCGGCCCTAACGATTTGCATCGGCGGTCATGACCACCGGCACCGGGTTCACTGCGGTTTGATCAGTGGGACTAGCTTCGAACTCCGAAGACATCGCACCGCTATGGTCGGCGAATGGAACGAGCGAGCCCATTGCCCTATGATCCTCGAGGAAGAAGGCCGCGTCGATGGTGGGAGCTGAACTGGAGCGATGCAGGTATCCGGGCGCAAAGAACAGTGCAATGAGCAGCGCGGCCGCAACCGGTACTGCATACACCGGACGCAGGAATGTACGCAAGCGATCCATGGGTGAAGGCAGAGCTTCACGAACCGCCGCCCAAATATTCGCCTTGACCATAGAGGGAAGTTCCAGCTCTTCCAGCGCGGCTTGATTGCGCAACATTTCCGAGAGCTGCGCTTCGACCTCATATTCATCTCGGCAACGCGAACAATCAGCAAGGTGCGCATGCATGCGTGCGTCCTGATCCGGCGTCAACTGACTGTGAATGTAATCGATTAGTTGTTCGTTCGTTGCGTGTTCCATCATCGTTTTCTTCACTGTGCTCTTTGCAAAAGTCGTCTTAGTAACGCGCGTGCGCGGTGGAGGCGCGATCGAACCGTTCCGATCGAGCATCCCATGATTTCGGCGATTTCTTGGTAGCTATACTCCTCAATGTCCGCCAAAATCACCACTTGTCGTTGATCCGCCGAAAGCATTGCGAGCGACCGTGCGAGCGGTTCACTAAGCTGGCCTTCGACGTAGTCCTCGATTGGATTGACCGCGAGCGGTCGCTCCCCCCGGAACTCCTGAGGCGCGTTGTCCTCAGGTATCTCCTCCTGGAAACGTCCTTTCTTGCGCCGAAGTTCATCGCGATAGAGATTTGTTACTATTCGATATACCCAAGACAAGAACGAGGTGCCGGGGACGAAGCTCCGCCAAGCGCGATAAACGCGGATAAAGGCGTCCTGCGTGAGGTCCCGGGCGTCCGCTTCGTTCCTGGTAAGGCGGTATGCGAAATTGTAGGTCGCTTTTCCGTACTGTTCGATCGCCCGCTCCAGGAAAGCCGCCCGTTCCTCCGTCGGCGGCTCAACCGGTTTGCGCATTACTCCCATGCAAGATACGTCTTTTTCCGCTTTCGGGTTGCTGGCCTGTGCGCAGCTTGGACTGGCCCTCGCGAGGGGCTGCCTTTAGGCTTAGCTAATTGAAAAACTCGGTGCACCTAAAGGAGGATTACCAGGGCGTGCGCTTCCTTTCAGCTTGGTTGGTTTTGCTTTGCATAGTAGGAGCGAGCGCTGCCCGCGCGGTGGACGCGATGCCCATGGCGACCGCCCCTGGGCTACAGTATCTGCGGCCCGTCATTGAGCCCGACGGGACAAAACGTTTTTCTTTGAACGCGCAGATCGCAGATTGGGAAGTCACCAAGGGCACCGTCGTCAAGGCTTGGACGTATAACGCCGTGGTCCCCGGACCGGTCATTGAGGTTGGTCAGGGCGACAAGGTGAAGGTTGTTTTGCACAACGATCTTCCCGAGCCGACGGCACTGCATTTGCACGGTCTGCCCGTCCCGGCGAATATGGACGGCGTGCCGGGCGTTTCGCAAGCTCCGGTCAAACCGGGGGAGAGCTTCACCTACGCGTTTACGGCCAGTAGAGCCGGAACATACATCTATCACACGCATTTCAACGACCTGGACCAACTCGACAGAGGGATGTACGGCGCCGTAATCGTTAGGGACGCGCATCCCATCGCCGTTGCCCACGACTATCCGGTCATCATCTCAAGTTGGCGCATAAAGAACGACGCTGAGAATTTCTTTTCAATCAACGGTAAGGCGTATCCCGAGACTCAAGCCTTTGAAGTGAAGAAGGGCGATGTGATTCGCTTGCGCTTCATTAACATCAGCGGCACGGAATTCCACACGATGCACTTGCACGGTCATCGGATGAAGGTCATCGACCGCGATGGCAATCCGGTGAGTGGCAACGATATTGAAAATACGATCATGATCGGGCCCGGACAAACGGTTGACGCCCTAGTGGTAGCTAACGCACAACCCGGCACCTGGCTTTTGCACTGCCACGTCCTCGATCATAACATGAACGGTAAGGTGATGCCGGGCGGACTCATCACTGCGCTGCACTACAGCGGCACTCCCGTAGTTTTAGCAAACATGGAGATGGCCATGGGCGGAACGTCCCATGGTTCCCATCCGCCGCTGCCGTTCTGGACAACCATACTGCTGGGATGCATTGCCGGGTTCACGATTTTCCTTGGCTTGCCGGTGGCAAAATTACGTCGAGTCGCGCCTGCGATGATGTCGTTGCTTAACTCGCTGGCTATCGGCGTGCTGTTCTTCTTGCTCTTCGATGTCATCAAGCAAGCCACCGAGCCGGTTGAAGATGCGTTAAGAAACTCGCAGAGCGGCGGCGGTGACGTGAACGACTTTATCACCTTGCTGATGATCTTCATCGTCGGATTAGCGGTCGGTCTAGTAGGACTCGTGTACGCAACGAAGTCCTTCATGAGGAGCGCGAAGGCGGCAGCAAGCAATAATCCGCTCGCGCTGTCGCTGCTGATCGCGACCGGCATCGGCATGCACAACTTTGCGGAAGGCCTTGCCATCGGACAATCGGCGGCAACCGGTGCAATTCAGCTCGCCTTCATGTTGATTATCGGCTTTGGACTGCACAACGCGACCGAGGGATTCGGCATAGCAGCGCCGTTGATGCAGGCGCCCGTGGTTCGTTGGCGTTTTCTCTTGCTGGCTGGTGTGATCGGCGGTTCACCAACGTTCATCGGCACGGTGATCGGCTACGTGCTAGTGTCGCCCGCGCTTTCCGTGTTGTTCCTAACGCTTGCGGCGGGCGCCATCATCTTCGTGATCAGCGAAATGCTGCATGTAGCACGACGCGTCGGGTATGTTGAAATGGGGGTCATTGGGTTGGCACTGGGGTTTCTGGTTGCGTACGGCACCGATTTGGTCATTACCGCCGCCGGAGTGTAAGCCGAGTTATTCTTGCGGCGGGAACTTGTAATTGGGCGGCGGCACAAGAGGTGCGCCGACTTCCAGGGTAACTTGCGTGTGCGCGGTTATCGGTATCGCTCTAAAATCTCCAAAGTATCTGTTGGCGTTGACATAGGCGGTCACGGGCCCGGAAAACGTTGCAATTCGGTTGGGGCGCAGATCCATTCCCCAGATATTGAAAAAACTGCCAAGCGTGAACGGCGCAATGACGGGCGACTCTATATGGATGATCCCGCTAGCGTCGTGGGTATGCACCCAGTACAGGCACGGTGGCTTCCCTTGGGGTGCGAAGCCCACGTATTTCGGAACCTGAATTTGCTTCCCGTTCACAAAAAGTGCCAAGTGGCCGTGCACGTGCAGCGTCGCATATTCAGCGGTGTCACATTTGATGCCGTCAACCGGCGAGCCATGTCCACCGCGCTGCGTATCGCCCTGCTTGAAGGTGGGCTTACCGATGGAGGTTTGGTCGACCAACTGAATACCGGCGACTGAGTTGGGGTCGGGACTAGGCGTCGCGGTGGCGGCGGCAAATGCCCGTTTTTCTTGCCACTGGAAATACCCAATAATCGCCGCAAGCGCAATCACAAAAACGGCCAGCCCGCCGTAGAGCCAGCGCATGAAATCGCGGCGGGGCGGTTGGCCCCCCGTATCCGTCCGCCGGCTATCTCGACGGCGCGCGGCCCGAGTCTGTTTGTCGTTCATCGGCTTACAAATTGACCATTTTGTCCGGCGAGCCTACCGGATCGCCGGGGTCAAGGCGGCCTCCTGCAACGAGGTAGTTGCAGACATAGTCGGTGACGGCGTCCTGCAAGTTCGTCACCGGCCGAGTATAGCCGGTCTCCCGTAAACGCTCTATTGAGGCGCACGTGCGGTACTGGTATTTATCGCGGAAGACGGCCGGCATATCGATGAATTGGATGGTGGGCGGAAGTCCAAGTGCCGAAAAAATTGGACCGATGAGGTCTAGCCATGTGTGCGGCTGCCCGGATCCGATGTTGAACATACCAACCGCCGAAGGATGTTCCGCAAGGTGCAGCGTCATGTCAACTGCATCTTTCACATACAGGAAGTCGCGCTGCTGTTCACCGTCCGCGTATTCGGCACGGTGACTTTTAAAGAGTCGCACGGGTCCCCCGTTTTGAATCTGACCGTACGCCTTGTTCACCAAACTGCGCATCTCGCCTTTATGATCTTCGTTGGGTCCAAAGATGTTGAAATACTTCAAACCGGTTATTGAATTAAACAGCCCATGGCGTTGCGCGTAGCAATCGAACAGGTGCTTTGAATATGCGTACATGTTCAATGGGCGCAGGGTGCTCAGTTCCCGCTCTTCGGAAAGGCTTTCTTCGAGCGCGCCGTAGGTTGCCGCGGAAGACGCATACACAAATCGTAAACCTCGCCCGACCGCCCAATGCGCGAGGTTTTTCGTGTATTGGAAGTTGTTACGCATGAGGTACGCTGCATTCGTTTCGGAGGTCGAGGAGCACGCACCGAGATGAAACACGACGCCTGTACCGTCGAACTGATTTGGCTTCTCGAGTACTAGCTGTGCGAAGTCCCCTGCATCCAAGTAGTCCTGGAATCGCAGCGGTACCAGATTTTTCCACTTTTCGCTCGTGTCAAGTAAATCGACCACGAGGATGTCATCGATCCCCTTTCGGTTCAGCGCCCAAACCAGCGCGCTGCCGATGAATCC
>JALZBG010000085.1 GCA_030947645.1 Vulcanimicrobiota bacterium
TTGAACGCGAACGCCCTCATCGCAGTTCACGCGAAAGTCGGCGGTTTCGACTTTGCGAAGTCCGGCTTTTTCAACCGTCACACGATACATGCCTGAAGGCACATCGAGCAATTCCATATAGCCGCTGGGTGGACTCACTAGCGTAACACTCGCGGCGCCGCTTAGGTTAACGGAAGCCCCAAGGACCGGCGTCTGGCTGCGCCAGTGACGCAGAGCGATAAAGATAGCGCCTGAATTAGAGTTGGCACACCCGATTGCGGGTTGCACGCCTATCGACCGGATTGCCGGACGACGTTCCCCGATGGTTTTCGATGTGAAGCCTTGATCGTGGCACGTTGTGCAGGCGAGATGCGGCGAGATTGGGGCCCGCGCGGACGCCCCTGTGGCCGGCGCCGACGGCCTGGAGGTCGGGGTGGGTGGCCTTGTCGCCGGCGCGGGCCCGAGGGTTAATGAAACAACCTCCGCATCCGGATTCAAACTCGCGCTCACCCTCTTGCCTATGGCGGATTCGACCAGCTTGACGATCGAACCGGTACCGCATTTGCAAGTAAATGATTTGACCGTACCGCTGGGGAGGAGCAACGATACCCGGCCGTCCTTCATATTCAGCAGTGTTCCTGTAATGCGCCCGTCATCCGGATACCGCAACAATGCGGTTATTGAGGCGTTCTGATCCAGATCGGCAATGATCGGCTGGCCGGGGCCGATGTCGCCGATGCCGGCCAAACTGGTAGCGCACGCGCAGGGCAGGGTTGCGACATCGCCGCTTGCCAGCATAAGAGAAAGACTGTTTGAGTTCGCCGACGTGATTTGCCCAACGATTCGAGTTCCTTCCGGTATCGGAACCAGGTTTAAGACCTGAGCATCGGGACCGGTTAGCGCGTACACCGCTCTTCCGCGCCGGAGCGACAGCGAAGCGATATTGTGTTCTGCGCACCTGGTGCATTGGAAAGTTCGCAACGATCCGTTGCGCAGATCTAATGTTACCGCCGAGGTCGTCGTATTCACGATCCGCCCGATATAGTGGTTGCGAGCTTTGGGGATTGAGTTCAAAACGGCGTTCAGTTGCTGCGACGTGAGTAAGGTGCGTGCGGAGCGGCCATCCGTTGATTGCAGCGCGACGGTTTTCCCTTTCAACGAGCCTGCGATTCGCGACAAGTCCCGATGTGCGGAAAATGTCTGTACCGAACCGCCTCGCAACCGCAACGTCACGTAGGCTTGTCCCGCACTTTGAACCGCTCCGACATAGATCCCCGCATAGGGTGCTGGGTGTGCGCTTACCGGGCGCAGGTGCACGGTCGCACCGTTGCCATCGGCCGTTATTGTAACTTTAGTGCCAACGGCGATTCCGGCGGCGGCAAGACGCCCTGGAGGCATTCGGATGGAATGCTCGCCGGACGGGGTTTCGACGGTAATGGAGTCATTCTTGATCGCGCTGACCGCGGTCTGAAGCGGCTTTGCAAACAACGCGGTTGGCCGCGCGAAGAAAAGAATGCCTTTGCTTCTTGGGTCGGTCGAGCGCGAACCGCGCACGATCAGCTGACCCGTTTCTGACCGGCCGTCGTTGATCGCACTCGGCGATGCAATACCTGAGCCGATTCGAACGCTGGAACTCGCATTACCGTCGCGCATGATCATCAAAGGACCATGGGGTCCTTGCGGTCCGCTAGGACCCAGCGGAGTATCACCGTCCATCACTACTCTTGGGGGATTGTTCCCCCCGACGCTTTTACCCAAATCGCCGGCAGTCGCGGGCGCGCGCGTTAAGGTGACGATCGATGCCAACACCCAAAGCGCATATACGGTGCGCAATCTTTTGCGCCTTAACATGCGTGCCAACTTCCCCGCGCATAGCAGTATCTTGCCGGAGCCGGGTCCGCTCCTTGCGTTGATGTCTCGGCCTCGGGTACTTCCACCGTTTGCGTTACAACTTTCATTTCAACGGCGACCGCATTTTCCGAAATTGGTGATGGTATCGGCGCCCTTGCGACGGTTGGCGGTCTTTCTGGCAGTCGAGAGGCGGGTGGCAACGCCGCGACCGCCGTTGGAATTCTATAGTCTGGGCCTTGCGCGACGGGAGTTCGCCGAGTCTCTTGTCGCCGGAGTGGCTTGGCGATGGCATCGCTCCGCGCCGCTTGCGCGATAGCCACGGCCACCGACGAGTGAGCTGTTGAGCTTGCTATGGAAATTCGCGTGCGCATGTGCATGTGTCGCTCGGAGAGCGCAGCTGTACCGCGTTTATACCACTCCGGCCTGCGCACTACGCGAACAGACGCCGGCGGTTGTTTCATGCTAGCTTGAAGAGAGACTGATAGCGGAATAACGGCGGAATCGTCCACCTTCGGGGCGCCGAAGTGCATATAGCCCGTTACCACTAAGGCTGCTGTAAGTGCGCCGGCCATACCGCTGACGACGGGGATGTAACGCTGAAACCAGGCCGGAGTAAACTGCCGTCTGAGGCTGTTGTCGTTGGTGGCGGCGCGCTGCAGTATACCCTCAATCATTGGTGGAGGCATTTGCTCCAGCGCACGTGGGTTGGCAGCGACGAAAGATTCGAACAGAGCTTTAAGTTGCGCGCCGTCACCGGGGGCTTGCGAACGCGCATCGTCGAGCAGTGACTCTAATGCGGCGCGGTGATAGGGATCGAGGTTGGCTTGCGAGGCGTGCAACAGCTTGATCACCTTAGCATCGTCAAACTCACCGATATAGCGTCGGACGGCTTCATTGATCTGCCGGTTGTCGCAACAACACAAGGCTTGCATCATCCGCCTTGCCGCAGGCGTTGGTCTAACTGACATGACTTATGACGTTCCGCTTAAAGGTAGCCAACACAAGCAAACGACCGTAGGCTTTAGGGGAAGCCTCGGCAGCGCTCTTAGGTATTTAGTCCTGTTCGGGTCATTCAAAAGCGCTAGGAGCGATTGGCCAACCCGAAACCATGAGAGCAGTGCGAAGCCCCTGGCCGTCAAACCTCTCAGCGCTTTAAGGAGAGTACGGGTCTGGTGGCTCGCACGGTCTTCAAATGCGTATCATACTTCGTTCATCGTTGTTCACCGATGTGCGTAGATGCCTGAAGCTTGAGTTATCAGGCGTTCCCCTTAATCACTGTTCAACGATGTTCGCTGTTGTGCGCCGATGTTGTGACGAGTTTGTGACTAATCGTTGGTACCACAAGTCATCAGTCTAATGGGTAAGTCCGTTTGTCCGGGTTCGAGCGCAGGTATTCCCCATGAGGAATCAACCGGAGTTTTTGAAAGTTGTTATCGGTGGCCGAACGTGTCCTGGGAAGTAGAGGCCCATTCCTCGAGATTCAGTCCGACAACAATCAGCCAGACGGTCAACGCGAGTTCGCCGATGAAGCCCGGAAGTTGCACCCAATCCGGGAGCGCGTTTGAGAGCGCTGGTGCACCGAACGCCACGATTTCGTTCAACACGTCGAACACGCCACCAACGGCGAGAATCACGCCAATCGCCTTTGGGAAATAACCCGACGTGAAAAGCAGTATTCCGAGAATGATGCAGTAGATTCCAAAGAACACCATGCCGACACTAAGCGCGGTGTCGTGCATCTTGATACTCTGCAGTGCGAAAGCCTGGAGCTGATCGGCGTTAAATGCACTTAGCGCGGTACCGGCATGCAGCAGCCGCAGCGCTTCAAGCTGAAAGAACGAACCAACCGTCCACAACATGTTCCCGATGGTTGCAAAAAATACCGACGTCAACGCCAAGCTCTTGCTCACCGGTCTGAGCAACATGTAGAGCAGGAGCGAGACGCCAACGTACGCGGCCACCAGGGCGATCTCGCTCACAATGGCCATCCGAAACAGAGCTTCGGAAGCGAGAATGTTTGCTGCGGTCGCCTTTGCATCGCTTGAAACAATCAGCTTACCCGCAACGTAAAATTCCGCAAACAGGCCGCCGGCAATCGTGATCACATAGAGCCAGCCCGCCATGTGGGCGAGAGTGCGGGGGGAAATGTGGTCCTGACGACCGGTCATACGAAGGCCTTTCGCGAGAAGTTAAACCTGTTACCGGCGCCTGCGGCTCATTGTTTCAATGCCTCAGCCGTATGTCTCGCGACGTAAGCGAGTGAGGAGACACACAACTCTTCGAGCGCGTAAGAGATTCACATCGCTCAGATTCTTGATTTAACATACCGTTGCGTCGATGTCACTGCAAGCGGGCGTCGACATGAAGACCGTCTCCAACGCGCTGGGACACTCGTCGTTCCGCGCGGTTGCCACTGCGACGCGGGGCGCGCGGCTCGAGCGATCGGGCGCCCAATGTAAGTATAAATGCGAATCAAATATAAGAATTTTACCGAACGCGCTATCGTCCGAGTGCGGCTACCGTCTGACCAAACTGCAGCCCTGACATCTAGCCCGCGTTCTTCGAGGGCCTCGCGCAACAATTGAATGCGTCACAGGTTACAAGGGTCACGGCGGATTCCGGTCACCCCGTCACTTTAGGGCTGAGGGCGGTTTGAATCCCTTTACGGTATCAGCCGTAAGGCAAATGGCCCCTGAGAGGGAATCTGCGGCTTCATGACGCCAGAGTGGATAACAGCCATCGGAACGATCGGGACGTTCTTTGTAATCTTCGCTTCGGCGATTGCGGCCTTGAAACAACTAAGCCACATGCGCGGCAGCAACCAAATTGTTGCCTTGACCGAATGCCGGGAGACGCTGGAATCACCAGAGTTTAGTGCAGCGCAGCGATTTGTCTCCTATGAGTTGCCCAAACGGTTGAAAGACCCGCAGGAAGCACGAAAGATCAGCGTCCTGCCCTTAGTCGGTGAATATCAGGCGATCGGCACGGTGGCAAACTTCTTTGAAAGCATGGGCCTCTTTGTGAAGAGCGGCATAATCGACAAACACATCGCCTGCGATTTTTGGGGCTACGTTGTTTTGCGGAACTGGAACGCCTTGTTGCCCGTAACGACCTACATGAGGAAAAGCGTTGTTCCGAACTTGTGGGAAAACTTCGAATACATGGCGGTGCTTTCCGAAAACTTCAATCACACAAATCCGAAAGGGGCGTACCCGGCTGGTGTTCGGCGTATGCCCGAAGACTCATCGCTATACAAGCTTGTGCGGCCTTAGCGTGAAAGACGACAGGGGATTTGCTACAACGGGCGGTAACGGTAAGGTCCCAGTCTGGACAACAGCGCGATAGCGCCGAGCATAGCAATAAAAAATCCGGACAACGGCATAGAGTACGAATGCGTTGCATCGAATCCTGCACCTATAAAGAATACACCAACGGCCCCTGCCAGAACGTAACTGGCGAAACCAACGCCAAAGGCCGTTCCAAGTGCGCGCATGCCGAAATATCGACCGGTCAAGTAGGCAATAATGTCTACTTCGGCTCCCATTCCTAAACCGAGGAGCAACGCCGCTAAGAGCGCGACATACGTGCTACTTCCAGCCCATAGCAGCGCAATTCCAAGTGCGGCGCCGCCAAAGAAAAGCGCCGCAAGTCGCGGAGCGAAAATGCGGTCTAGCAGATAGCCGGCGCCGACCCTGCCGAGCAGTAGACCAAGGCCCACGAGTGAGCTGGCAAGTGCGGCGCCTCGCGCGCTGACGCCGCGGTCAGTGAGCAACGCGGGCAAATGAACGGTGCACCCGAACACACTTGCCCCTGCTAGAAAGAATGCGCAAATCATCAACCAAAATGTTGGATGATGCCAGGTGTCGTGCCAGCTCAGTCCGGCGCTGCGCTCTTTATTTTTTTCGGTAATGCCGTGCGCCGGCAGCGTGCCATCCGGCTCCAGGCCTTTCCGGCTCGGGTCCTCGACAAGCAAAGTTGCAATGATCGGCAGCGAAAGCAAAACAGCCCAGCCGAAAACAGCGTATGCAGTGCGCCAACCGAATCGCTCTATGAGCCCCTGCGAAACTATTGGCATCAGGATAGCTCCTAATCCCAATCCAGTCGCCATGAGCCCAAGCGCCAGCCCTCGGCGGCGGTCGAACCATCGTGAGACTACGACCCCGTATCCCACCGGTGAAGTACTGCCCGCCACAATGCCCAGTCCGGCAAAGAAGACGTACAGATAGCCGATGCGTGCGCCCAACAACTCGCTAGAAAGCAACATCAAGCCGAAGATTGACGTGCCGGTGAAGATGACTCTGCGGGCACCGAAGCAATCGATCAGACGGCCGATCACCGGAATGCTTGCGGCGACTACCACAGTGTTCAAGGTGAATGCGAGTGAGACGGCCGCGCGACCGGCATGGAACTCCTGAGTGAACGCTTTGAAGAAAACACCGAACGTTAAGACGACAATCGTACCGGTGCTAAGGAGTAGCCCGAGTGAAGCTGCTGCAACAACCCACCAACCGTAAAATACTTTCGAAAAGCGGCTAGTCAGATGCCGGTACGCGCACCGAAACGCTCAAGTTCTCGAGCAAGGTCCAGCGGGCGGGACACTGCCGAGTTCTCCGCTCCGGACGGCCAAGCACTGCGCGGAACGAACCAGGTAATCTCGAAGCCGTTGCCGTCGGGATCGCTGCCGTAAACCGATTTCGAGATGCTATGGTCGGTCGCCCGGAGGAATGCGCCGGATGCTACGAGTGCTTCGTTGGCTTCGGCAATGTCCTCGATCGTCTCGACCTCCCAAGCCAAGTGAAAAAGTCCGGTGCTGCCTGGCTCAGGCGAGGGCGCCGCGGTGCCGACGGCGCCAAGACCGAGATCGTGATGATTCTCAGAGCCAGGGGCGCGCAGGAAGACCTTATCGTCGCCCATCGTTGCGACCGGCAGCATTCCGAGTACATCGTGATAGAACGCGACTGAGCTCTTGAGATCGCGCACGGAAAGAAAGGCGTGGTTGAGTCGTCGCAGGCGAACCATCTCGCAAACTTTAGCACTAATTCGACAGTTTTGTAAGGGGACGGCGCTTTTGGTGGATCACGAACGAAGCTTGGAGACTCAATACGAAACGCCGCTTGCGCGTTGCGCTTTGAGCGCCCGCATGTACCAAAGGAATTCACGAAAGAGTGGGGTCGTTGCCTTCGACAAACTGTGCATCCGCTGGCAGCCCGTCTTGGGAGAACGCATGGCCCACGCTGGGGTCGGAAGCAGTGACGGGATCGCAAGGCATCCCCAACTCACCCAAAATCATGCGCAGCTGCATAGCGCGCACGCCGCCGAAGCTCCCTCCTGAGTAACACACGATCGCTGACGGGCGCCCAAAAATACTCTTCCAGAAAATGGTCGAGCAAGTTTTTAAGCGCGAGGGAACGCCATGGTCGTACTCTCCACTCGCAATCGCGAATCCGTCTGCCCGGTGATAAAGCTGCACCAGTTGCGTTAGCTGCTCGGGGCCTCGCCGCTCGGATAATCCCCGTACACTTTTTCAAGCAGCGGCAAGCGATACTCGAGTGGATCGATGAGCATTGCCTCGCAGTCTCGCCGCTCGAGTTCTGCCGTAATGAAGCGCGCGGCTGGAGAGGCCGTATACGGCGACGTCAACGGTATAAAGCAACCGTTGCGTTTTGCAATGCAGAGCTACCGACCAACGGCGTGCGCGAGAATTGACCTGGCATTGCAATGGTAGTTATTTGCCGCTCCCTCCAAAGCGCAGGAATTGATGCGACGCAGTGGCTTTGGAGGCTCAGCGATACCGACTTAATGGACTTGTATCTTGCGCTGCGCAACTGGCCACACAAACTCGCGGAGCGACAAATTGAAATGCGACGCCAATGGCTTCATGACGTAGGGCTTTACCAGGATGCCACGGACCTGCGGCTTACTCGTAAACGCAATGCTTTTGGAAACGCCGAGAATCAGGAGAACTAAGCTCATGAATGACAAGGGCCTAAAGCTTCGCGGTAAGCAGCGGACCAAACAAGTATGGATCCAAGACGAAAACGGGGAACCGAAGCAAATACGGCTCAGTTACCTACGGCGAAAATACACGGCACGGGATGCGCAACCCGCTTACGTCGCACACCTGGCAAAGATAAACGCGGGTAAGTTCGTCGCTTCGAAGCCCGTGACGGTGCGTGGTC
>JALZBG010000086.1 GCA_030947645.1 Vulcanimicrobiota bacterium
AGGGCTGCGCACTCGGCGGGTCGCTGCAAAGCAACTGCAGCGTTGCGTCGCAAAGCCGCAACGTGCCGCCGGACATGACGCGCAGCAACTGATCGTGACGAAACGGGTTAACCACGCTCCACAGCAGCGCCACTGCGTCTTCCACGTCGGGAAGGTTAAAGAGATTTACGTCACCCGCCGTTTCAATCTCGATATTGCGGTTCAGCAAGGCCATCTCATATGCTTGAACGTTGCGCACGGAGCGGAAGATAATGGCTATTTCGCTAGGTGGGATTCCCGATTGCAGCAGCTTGCCGACATAGTCGCGGATGAAGTGTGTTTCATCGCGGCGGGCGTTGCCGCGGAAGAGCGTTAACGCATGCCTTGACGGCTGAATGCAAACCGCTACCGGACTTTCTCCAAGAAGGTGTTCTGCAGCAGTTTCGACCGCAGCGGGGCATCGAAATTGCGTCCGTAATTCCAAAGATGTGGCTTGAAGTGAAAAAATGCGGTCCGGTCTCGCGCCGTTGAAGTTTCCCATAGCAGAAACGGGATCGCCGGCAAACGTGGCGCCACTCAGGCTTTCGCCGCAGAGTGCTTGTAAGAAAATCAGCTGCCCAACGGTGAGCTCCTGAACGTCGTCGACAAAAAGCACGCTAAATAGACCGCGTTCGGCGCGAGCGATATCGTGATTGCCACGAAGGAGATGTGATGCTTGTGCAATCGCATCGCCGGCGGTAAGGTAACCCCCTGCAGCCTGCAACTCAAGATATGAGCGATATAAATGCTCCAAAATCTTCGCCAAATCAACTTCCCGCCGGTACTGACGTTGTAGTTCAGTCGTACTGACGTTTAAGGAATCGCGATAGCTGTCCTTAGTGTAGTACAACAATTCGGGATGAGCCAGGTTCGGCGGCCTTGCGTAAAATCGAGCCGCTCCTTGCTAAGCGGATCTTAGAAACTCGGCCGGAGCAATATCGGCATCTCGCAACTTGCGGATCAGATGGAACGCTGCCAAACAGAATCGTTGCGGAGCACGCAGTCCCGGCACTTCAGGATCCAACGCAGCGTCTAAGAATTCGGCCCACTCCATGGAGAATAGGGGCGCTGCAGCTCGCGCGAAGAGGTTGGCCGCGTCAACTTCATCGATCATTTCAATACCGTGCGTAGAGTCGGTACGCTCGGCGTGGCGTTTGAGTATCTCGAAGGCGATCTGCTCCAGCGGCTTAAGGCGTGCATCGTGCACGGTGGGAAGCATTCGCCGCAAGCTCTGCAACGACGAGGATGACGTTGCGCTGATTAGAATCGGACCGCTCAAATCTAATTGTGCCGCGCGCAGTATGCGCCTCGCTAGCGTCGCGGATTTTCCCGTGCCCGGGCGACCCTTAATGATTAGCAGGGGACCATCGAAGGGAGCTTCGATCGCAGCGGCTTGCGCCTCATCCGGTAGGATTGTCATCGTGCGAAATTGTCTTCGGCCGGTGCGGGACGGAAGATACACGCGGAAACGTACGGGCAATACCTGCAAGTGGACGGGTCTTCAGTGACAGCAAATTGGTGCACTTCGCCCTGTGTGAGCTCTTTGCATATCGCAACCATTTTTGAGCGGGCGCGCTCCAGCTCGGCGATCGAGATGACGCCCGTTTTTTGCAGTTCCGGCCGGCGGCTCTGTACGTCTGAAGAAATGGGGACAACTTCCAGTTCGATCGGTGCTACGTCAAGTAACGCATCTTTTAGAGGAACCAGCGCAAGGCGCGAAACGCGATCACCGGCCGCCGTGCGTGCCCAGTAATAAAAAGGCAACTGAAACTCTCTGAATTGGCGTACTTTTTGAAGGTATTCGTCGGCGCTTTCGGCGATGGAGCCGGTTTTATAGTCGATCACGGTGACGGCGGCGGTGCTGTCGTCCAAGTCGAGACGATCGATGTATCCAATAAATTCGAACCCTTCCAGATCCATTTGCGCCGCGAGTTCGCACCCGACGACGGTGAAGGGCGAGCGTGTGGCTCGGGAACACAACCAATCAACGTACCGTTTAGCCGTCCGGCGAGCGCGCCGGCGCTGCAACTCGAATTCCACGGAAGTTTCAAAACCGCGGCGGTAGCGATCGAAGGCAGCGTTAAGGTGTCCCTGAAGTTTCGACCACAATAACTGCTCGGACACGTCGCTAGGACGGGGAAATTCTTGGTGCAGGGCTTCTAACGCGGCATGAAAGGCGCTGCCATAGAATGAGGCGGACGACCCCCGGTCCTCAACCGCTGCGCAGATGTACCGATAAAACCATTTGCGGCGACACTCAACATATGTATTGAGCGACGAGGCGCTAAAATGCGTGAGCCGGGTGCGTAAAGGGGCCGTGTCTTCCGGCACAACTGCGGTTGTCAGCGGCAAGTGGCTCGTGGATGCCGGCGGGCTTTTGCCCGTCATGCTATTTGCCGCGGCCAAGACTTCATCGGCGGCTGCGGGTAACGAGAACTCGCCTACGACGCTCTCCACGAGCTCTGCCTTAGACGCTCCGCGGGTCCCGCAAGCCCGCAGCGCGTTGAGTTTTCGGCAAAAGTCAAAGACGCTGTCACGGTCGCTTGTTGGCAATGCAATTGGTTCTTCGCTTATGGTGTTCAACAGCGTCGCGCCGCGAGATGACGCTAGCAGGAGTGCATTGGCGACCTCGTTCGAGACGCCCGAGTATGGATTACTCACAAGTTCCCGCGAGTATTCATCGAGTGGCTCGTGCGACCAGCGCAACGCCGCAGTAATGAATGCAGACAGTTCGGGTGACGCGAGCACGCATTCTGGATTAAGCGTCAGGCGTAACGGCCCTGCAGGGTTTCACAGACGGTCAACGGGAATCGCGTGTGCATGCGCAGGATCGTCGTCGGCATCACCGGCGCAAGCGGGAGTGTCTACGGGTACTCCGCGTTGCGTGCACTGAAAGAATGCACCGACGTGGAAACGCACTTAGTGCTGAGTTCTCAGGCCCACCGTGCGATCGAACTAGAGACCGACAAAACTGCTGCGGATTTTGAAGCGCTCGCCGACATCGTCTATGCCGACCACGATCTTGCGGCGTCAATATCCAGCGGTTCCTTTTTGACCGACGGAATGTTGGTGATCCCGTGTTCGGTGAAAAGTGCATCCGCGATAGCACACTCGTTGAACGCTAACTTGCTCGTAAGAGCAGCCGATGTCTGCTTGAAAGAACGTCGCCGGCTTGTCCTTGTCGTGCGAGAAACGCCGTTGCATTTAGGTCACTTGCGGACGCTCACCCAACTTGCCGAAATGGGTGCCGTAATTTTACCTCCGATTCCGGCAATGTACGCCAAACCACGCTCGATCGACGATATCGTCGCGCACACCGTGGGAAAAGCGCTCGATCAACTGGGGATTGCCAATGAACTGTTCACTCGCTGGTCAACTCCTCAAAGTCACCTCACTTCACCCTGAGCATGTGGAAGGGAATGCTTCGACAAGCTCAGCATGACAGTGCCACTGTGTCACCCTGAGCCTGTCGAAGGGCTGTGGAAGCTTCAGCACGAGAGCTGGCGCACCAGTTGTTCCGCGAGGGCGATATCGGAAACACGATCGACGTTCACCGCCATCTCCGCATGCGTGCTCATCACTGCTCGTACCGGGGCGCCCAAAATCTTCGATGCTCGAGATTCGGCCTGCTTGATGCTGAGCCGGTTCACGGCAAAGCGAAGCAAAATGTCCCATCCGAACAGCGACGCCAGCGCGAATGGACTTTTCCGAGCCGAAGCGAGTCTTTCGATGACCGCAGCGAGGAGCGGATAGCTTCGCGGGCGCAGCGTCATCATTCCAGCGCCGCAAAACGTTCCGTCGCGTAAGCGCGCCCAGGTGTGCGGAATTTGCGGGTAAGCGGCTTGATGAATCCTTCTTTCCAGGCACCCGTAGGTAAGCTCGGCGTCCAAGCTGAGTGCTAACGAAACAAATTCGTCAACGGCATCGGCTGACAGGACGGGCAAATCCGAGGGCGTGATGAGCACCGGTGTATCCGGATCGAGCCCGCTGATGCCGCTAGCAAGACTATCTCCGATCCGCTTGCCATCCGGGCGGAGTTCGTCCGCAAGGTTCAGTGAGGGACGCGAACGAGCACTTGGCGGCGCGACGACGATGATTTTCTCGATTCGCGGCGACGCGCGCACCGCTTGCAGCGTTCGTGCTACTAATTCGGTGCCGCCTATTTTTATGAACGCCTTGTTCGGCGCGTCGGGATCGGTCTTGGCAACCGCGTCACGTGGGCCACCCGCCAGCACGATGGCGTTCACCTGGTTTGCGGCCCGCCCGCCCAAACGCGCGAATCGTCAAACGCGGCAACGTACGTGTGGAACCCTGGCGGAAGATGCAAGCGGGATGCAAGTGTGCGAGCTTCGTTCTCCGTCTGCGCCAATGCAAACACGCACGAGCCGGTGCCGGTCAGCGTTGGATTTATTGCACCCGCGAGGCGCAACGCCGCAATGGCATCCCGCACCGACGCATGGCATTCAGCGATGATGCTTTGGAAGTCGTTAGCCAGCAAGTGCTGCACGGTTGAGAGATCGGCGGCCTGCAACGCGCTGACAACACGCAACGACGCAGAGTCGCGGCGGGGCGGGCGTTTGCGCCGCCCGGCCCGCGCGCGGTCGAGCTCGGCATAAGCCATCGCCGTCGAGACCGCAAGCGGAGGGTGAATAACGACGCTCCACCATGAAGGTAACGCACCAATTGCAGTGGCGCGTTCTCCCGAACCCTCAACCAGTGCCCCAGTTTGAGTCAGGAAGAACGTCACGTCCGATCCGAGAGCGTTCGCAAGCGCTAGGAAGTCCCGGTCGCTGCGGTTCCCAAAAAAACCGTTGCTCGCAGCGATCAAGATGGTCGCCGCGTCACTCGATCCACCACCCAAGCCTGCTGCTACGGGAATGCCTTTATGCAGATGTATCGCTAGGCTGTTCAAATCGACGTCCAACAACCGTAAAGCGCGCACGACCAGATTCTCGTTTGCAAGTTGAGGATGCGAGGTAGTAAAACCCGCGCTTTCGCCATGTGAGGTGATCCCGATCTCATCGTAGATGCCGATGGGCACCATGACGCTGCGTAGCTTGTGCAATCCGCCTTGTGGTGCGTCCAGCACTTCGAGCGTAAGGTTTATCTTTGCCGGGGCGCGCAGCGTGCGGGCGAACGTCATTTTGCGTTGACCTGCGCTGTTTGACAAAATTCTCCCTTGTGAGGCCCGGCGTGGGTCGCTAGCGGGCCTCATCGCAGTCGGGGGCGTACTCTGGCACCTTATGAGCGCGAGTTACGACGCACAGCGCAATGAATTTTGCGCATATGTATTACCCGAAGCGCAAACGCCGTTCGGGCTGCTGCTGGGAAATTACAAAAGCTTCGCGACTTGCACACCCAAAGGCGGAGTGCGCGGGTTGTGGGATGCGGACACCGATCAAATTATTTTTGGGGCCCACCAGATCGCTTATCGCCTAACTGACCTAAGGCAAACGCACTTTCCGCATCAAATCTCGCGTGATTTTACCTTTTTGCCGTACGCTCAAATCTCGGAGTTTACTCTAGCGGATCGGCTGCACGTGACGGAGGCCTTCTATGTACCGCATGGTCCAAAGCACGAACGCGCCGTCTGCTTCGCCGTCGATTTAACGTTGCATAACCCTGGGCGTCATCCGTTGGAACTGTCGGTTTTCCCCTGGGCGCTATTGGTCGGACAACGGTTTTATGGAGAGCCCGAGCATGAGGTGCATGCAACCGTTGAGGGGCCGTACATAAAAACCAGAAACGAAGAGACCGGCGGCGAGCGCTGGTGGGGCGCTTCCCGTCAGCCGTATGCAGCGGTGCTGGCAATGCGCGAACAAGTGCTCCTGCACAACATGACGCAAGGATCATTGCAAACCGAACAACACCTTGACGAGGTTACTCCGCAACTTGCCGAATGCGTCAGCCGCCGGATCTTCGGCGCATTTGAATACCGGTTGAACGTTGCTCCTGGTTCTCGCGAATCACTCCGGCTTGCCGTGGTCTTCCACAAAGAAGGTACGGACAAATCAAAGCCGGTGTTGGAGCAGTTACTGTTCGATCGCAAGGCTTTGCACGAGACGCAGCGTTATTTTGCAAGTGCGCTCGCCGACGCCCGATTCATGACACCGTCTCCATCCATTAGCCGTGGCGTAGTTTGGGCGAAGGCCAACATGTTGCGCGTTCTCAAGGAATACCCGCAAGGGTGGGGGGCAACGAACTCCCCGCCGTCAGATATTTTGGTTTCTCGAGACACTTCGTGGTTCGTGCACGGATACGACTATTTTCTTCCACGATTCAGCCGAGATGCCATCGAGGTCTTCAACCGATTCGTCGACGACAGCGGGCAGGTCGTGGAATACGTCCGTGGCGTCACCGGTTTCAAAACGTCCTACGATCTGAACATCAACGACGACACGCCGTTACACTTAATCGCAATGCTACACCATTACAACGCGACCTTAGACGATGAATGGGTCCGCAAATGCTTTCCGCTTATCGTGAAAACCGCCGATTATCTGCTGTCGCAGCGCGACTCGAACGGGCTAGTTTTTTGCCGGGCAAGCGGCGTGGACATGTTCGGCATCAGTTCATGGCGGAACATCATTCCCTATTACACTCTGGATGGTGCCGTCACAGAGATCAACGCTGAGGCCGTATTTGCTCTCGAAGCCGCAGCGATGCTCGCGGCGGTGTTAGGAGAAGGCGAACATTGGGCGCGCTATTCGCAGGAATCGCAAGCCTTGCGCGAGGCCATGATGCGTCACCTTTTCAACGACGATACCGGTGGATTCGTGCTAAATTACGACCAGGACCACAACTTCCAAGATAATTTCACGGCTGATGAGGTTTTTCCGGTTCTTTTCGACGTCGCGGGATCAGAGCAACGCCGCGCGATTCTGCGGCGCCTGAGCGAGGCGGATTTCATTACTCCCGTTGGCTTGCGTACCATCTCGACGGCCGATTCCTGGTACTTTCCCTCGCATGGATTTGGCCTGTTGGGCGGAGTTTGGCCGGACCTGACCTTGTGGTTCGCCGTTGCTTTGGCGCGCAACGGCATGCAGGACGACGCCGCAGGCTGGTTGGAGCGGATTTATGACGCCATGGAAGTGGGTTCGCCGCGCAACACCGTGCCGGGCCAGTTCGCTGAGTGGTTCGATGGCGGCTCGTTGACCAACCGCGGGATGTACCTATCGCCGTGGACCGGCGCAAAATATTTGTGGGCGGTCGCGGAAACGGTCGGCGGCATGAACGGCTACCGCACGAGCGGGCGTCCGCATTTATCACCGTTGGTTCCAAAGGATTGGGAATGGGTCGCGGGTGCACGCGTACATTGGGGCGGACGCCGCTGCACGTATGTGATCGACCTGCGCCGCGGAATAATATTTGCGGACATGCCCGAAATGTCAGCGGAAGAACCGTACCGTTGTATCTACGCGGGGCGCGACGTCAGCGCTGAAGTTCTCACTTCGCCCGTCGAAGTTGGTTGCATTGCGTTTGAAGAGCCAAGCGGAGCGGTACGGGTCTTCTTGTGTAACCTGAAGGACAGTCCCCGGAATGTTTCAATCGAATTCCGAGGCATTACGAAGCGCGCGCGCTTAGCGCCTGGAGCCTTGCTGGAGTTACAAGTGATTGGCACGCCAAACGACCGGGAAGCCACAGCGGCTAGCCCCGACACGGCCGTTGACTTAGCGTATGCCTAGGTATGCGTGAGCGCGGACCAAAAATGATGTTCTCACGTGCTTGATCCTTCCAGGAGATTCTTCACCGGAGTTCTGCTTTTGGGAGCCGTCGTGTTGATGGCTGCGCTTGCCATAGGCAGTCACATGGCCGACCGCGTGTTGGTGCAAGTGACGGAACGCGGCAACAGCGGAGTTCCGAGCACCATCGTCACCCCGAGCCCCGACGCGACGGCGGGCGGCCCGATGGGACCAA
>JALZBG010000230.1 GCA_030947645.1 Vulcanimicrobiota bacterium
AGCGAGAAGTGGTCCAAATATTCTCAAGATGTCTTGCCGGTGTTCGTTGCTGAAAGCGACTTCCCACTTGCAACACCAATCGCAGAGGCACTTCATCGCGCGATTGACGCCGGCGACTTAGGATACGCGCAGCCGAAAGGCGTCGGCGATGCGTACGCAACGTTTGCTCGCGGCCGATTCCATCATGAAACAGAGCCCGCCAGTGTCTTTGTAATCCCCGAAGTAATGGTTGGCGTCGCCGAAATCTTGCGAACTACAACGGCACCCGGGGACAAAGTCATCATCAATCCGCCGGTCTATCCGCCCTTCTTCGCGACAATCGCCGAAGTAGGCCGTTCCCTTGCTGAAGTTCCGTTGACTGCGCGAGAGGACGGCTTTAACCTTGACTTTGACGCGCTCGAACGGGAGTTTGCCGCAGGCGCGGCCGCATACTTGTTTTGCAACCCTCACAATCCGACCGGTCGCGTTTTTTCCTCTGGCGATGTGCTGCGAGTTGCAACACTTGCAAAAAAATACGGCGTTGTCGTCCTGGCGGACGAAGTTCACGCTCCTCTCGTCCTTCCGGGCGGTGTGCATACGCCGTTCGAATCGGTCGTTGCAGAGACCGGCGTGCATGCGGTTACCCTAACGTCGGCCTCAAAAGGTTGGAATATCGCCGGTCTTAAGTGCGCAGTCGCAATTAGTCGTCGCCGTGGGGCCGCTCTATCCTCAAACAACTTCCCGGGCCGGCGTCGGAGCGAACCGGGCACCTCGGAGTTATCGCTACAATTGCGGCCTTTACCGAGGGAGCTGCGTATCTCGACCGCGTCATAAGACACCTCGATCAACAGCGCGCGACGTTGCGCCGCCTGTTGAGTGAACACAACCTTACGATGATCGGTTATACACCCCCGCAAGCGGGATATTTAGCGTGGCTCGACTGTCGCGACTTGCGACTTGGACCGGACCCTGCGGCTTCATTTCTGAAAGCCGGAAAAGTGGCGCTGTTTCGCGGTCTTGACTTTGGAAATCCAGGCGCCTACTGTGCCCGCCTAAACTTCGGCACCTCAACCCAAATTTTGCGCGAAGCGGTCGTCCGAATGCGTGGTGCGGTGTCTGCACGTGTTTAACGACGCTATTTATCCTTTACGCACAGAGTCAATACCGCAATATCATCCTCGTGCGTACCGCGCACGACGGCGCGGCGTAATTCGCGCGCCGGATGCGCTGAGGAGCGGATATCGTGTCGCTCGATCGCTCGTGCGAGATGCTCTTCACCGGCCAAGTAGTCCCGTCCCCATTCCAGCAAACCATCGGTGAAGAAGACGATGAAGCTGCCTGGATGCAGTGACACAGTTACTTCCTCATCGGGGCACGAGCCTAAGACTCTTCGAAGACCGATCGGCAGTCCCCGATTCTTGAATGGGTCGGTCACCTTTCCAGCGCGCTCGTCCCATATCAAAGGACCCGGATGACCGGCAGCCGCGCACGTCAGGGTCAAAGCTTCGCAATCAAGAATTGCAATCATTGCCGTGGCGTGCCGCTCGTCGGGAAATTCCTGCATGATCAAATAGTCCGCAACTTCAAGGGCCCGCATCAAATCCGGCTCCGTATACAACGCGGTGCGCAGCGCGTTTCTTAGGCTGCCCATGAAAGCCGCGGCGTCGAGGCCATGACCTGCCACGTCCCCGATCGATAGTGCGAGACGCCCATCTGCTAGTATAAAGGCGTCGTACCAGTCGCCTCCGATCTGCATTACCGATTCTGCCGGCTCGTAGTAAGCATCAAGCGTTAATCCGTCCAATGTGGGGAGCGATGGTGGAAGAGCCACGCGTTGAAATTGATTTGCAATCTCGAGCGTTTGGGAATGAAGCTTCGCTTTGGCAATGGCGACACCGCATCGTCTTCCCAGGTCCAAGGCAAATAGGAGCGCACTTTCGTCGTATTCTTCGTTGCTTTCATTAGTTCGTATGAATGTCAGCCCGCCGAGAATGCCTTCCAAATTGGAAACGACCGGAACAACGACTAACGACCGGTAACCCATCCGACGCATGAACTCAGCGTGCCGGGCACTAGTCGCGTGCCGTTCGATGTAGTGTTCATTCACGTGCTTTACCACGACCGCTTCGCCGTTATCGATGACTTCACAAACGGGGTGCGGTGGCCTGTCGCGCGCAATGGCAAGAAATTCTCCGGCCTCACGAAGCTCGTCAGTACGACCTGATTTGCGATGCGCGAAGGCGACGAGCTCGATGTCGCCGGGTTTACCTAGATCCAGGAGACAGATGTCTGCCACCGTCTCAACCGCCGCTGCGCAAACGTTTTGCAGCGTTTGGCGGTAGTCCAGCGAGAGTCCAAGAATCTCACCGGCTCGGACGAGAAAGCGCAGATACAGCAACTCAAGTGGAACGTCCGGTCCGGGGCGCTCTGTTTTACTAAGTGCCATTCGCTAGATCCACTCGTGCCGCTTACCGCGCCAGTGCTCCACGTCCTTCAAAGGCTCCGAGAACCGTCGGGTATCGCAATGGGAAACTTAGGAGGAATCGAAACGATGTCCATGCGCCGATTGTTCTACGCTACCTTGTCGCTCCTGTTGCTGGCATGCGTATCGCACGCGGTGACGGCTGCGGAAGGGCAACTCCTCAAAGTGCAGATGAATAGCGTGCTGCTCAGCAATTTTTGGAGACAGCCGACCAGCGTGGACGCTGAGATCTTGCTGCCTAACGACTACTACAAGCAATCGAAGCGCCATTTCCCAACCATTTATGTAGTGCACGCATTTAAAGGGTCGGACCGTATTGGGTTTGACACCATGCTGCGCTGGCAGCGTGCTCAGCGCGCCATGCATGCCGAGTACATCATTGTTTTCTTGGAAGCCAATATTAATGGCGGGCATCATGTGTTTGCCGACTCACAAAATTACGGACCCTGGGGGACGGCGCTTACAAGCGAATTTATTCCTTCGACCGAGCTCCATTTTCGCACGATAGCCGACGCGAAG
>JALZBG010000231.1 GCA_030947645.1 Vulcanimicrobiota bacterium
GAACTCCTTCTGATCTCTGAACGCTCCCTCATGGAGCCGCTCCGATGAGACCATAACCACCCTTCTTCCATGATGGGCGAAATGACAACCCACGAATTATAGCACGCTCCTAGCGGAAGGTCCAGACGAGGAAGCATTTGCACAGAAGCCCGAACAGTGCTGGGATGCGATTGCTCGTTACCGGCGGACTGGGTTTCATCGGCTCCCATTTCGTGCGGCTCGTGCTCAAAGAACGGCGCGACTCCTGCGTCATCAACCTGGACGCGATGACCTACGCGGGCAATCCCGCCAATCTGCGTGATATTGAGAATGATCCGCGGTACGCATTCGCGCGCGGCAACATTTGCGATCGTGCGGCGGTAAATACGGCGATTGCGCGAGGCGTTGACGCCATCGTCAACTTCGCGGCAGAAACGCACGTGGATCGCTCCATTCTCGATGCCAAAGCGTTTTTGAAGACGGACGTCCTTGGAACGCACGTCCTGCTTGAGGCGGCGCGTGAAGCCAACGTCGCCCGCTACCTGCAAGTTTCTACCGACGAGGTATACGGCAACGTGCCTCGTGGGTCGTCTTCGGAAACAGATGTGCTCGCGCCCCGATCCCCGTACGCCGCCAGTAAGGCGAGCGGCGATCTTCAAGTTCTTGCGTTTCACGCTACGTACGGCATGCCGGCACTGGTGACTCGCGGATCGAATACCTACGGCCCCTTCCAGCATCCCGAAAAATTAATACCGCTTTTTGTAACCAATCTTATCGAAGACAAAAGCGTACCGCTCTACGGCGACGGAAAACAAATCAGGGATTGGCTCCACGTCGAGGACCATGCTCGTGGCATTTTACACGTTCTCGAACATGGCGAGGCAGGCCACATTTACAACATCAGCGGCGGCAACCTTAGAACGAACTTAGAAATCACGCGGCGCTTAATCAGTGCCCTCGGACGCTCGTTCGATTCCCACGTTCGTTACGTGTCGGACCGGGAAGGCCACGACCGGCGCTACGCCCTGGACGGGCGAAAAATTGGCAGGCTTGGGTGGCAGCCAAAGATTCCCTTTGAGCAAGGCTTAAGCGCCACCGTGCAGTGGTATCGTCGAAACGAAGAGTGGTGGCGTCCTCTGAAATCGCGGGAATTCGCGGCTTACTATGACCGCCAATACGCACACCGCTAGTAAAATGCACATCGAGCGCGCCGGTTCTATGAATTGGGGGGCCCAGCTCGGTTTGCGGAAGCGCAGAGCTCGGCTCGGAGCGCCTTGGTGAAAGGGATTATCTTGGCCGGCGGGTTGGGAAGCCGATTGTATCCACTAACAAAAGTTACCAACAAACATCTCCTACCTGTCTACGATCAGCCGATGATTTACTATCCGCTGCAAACGCTTTGCAGGGCCGGGATTAGAGACATCATGGTAGTCACGGGCGGAAATTCGGCCGGCGATTTTTTGCGTTTGTTGGGCAACGGAAAAGACTTCGGACTCAAAGACATCTATTACACCTATCAAGAAGGCGAAGGCGGCATAGCCGATGCGCTCAAACTCACCGAGCATTTTTCGGAAGGCCAGCGAATATGCGTGATTTTAGGCGATAACATCTTGCAAGACGATATTTCGCCATACGTCAAAAAATTCGAAGAACAGGCTTCCGGAGCTCGCCTACTGCTTAAAGAAGTTCCGAATCCACAACGCTTCGGCGTTGCCGATTTGGCCGGCGATCGAATTATCGAAATCGACGAAAAGCCTGCGCGGCCGAAGAGCAATTACGCTGTCACTGGGGTGTACATGTACGATGGCCGCGTTTTCGAATTCGCCCGGCAGCTGACTGCTTCGGCACGCGGTGAGCTGGAAATCACCGACGTCAACAACGCCTACATCAAACAAGGGGATCTGTGCTACGACATTCTGGAGGGTTGGTGGACTGACGCGGGTCAGTTTGAAAGCCTTCACCTGGCGTCGAACCTCGTAGCGCAGGATCGCAGCCCGCGCCGGCGCCACTAACCGATCGACGAACCGCAAGCTCCGGCGGCGCTTGTATTCCCAGCCTGACTTGATTCCCGGTAACGGCGATCACCACCACGCGCACCGTATCGCCGATCAAAATTGACTCATTCACTTTCCGCGTAAGAACCAGCATCCTACCCCCTAGTGAGCCGCCCGGTATACTCTTTTACACATATTGAGCGGCATGAAGTTTGGCATACGCGCCGCCGGCTGCCAGCAGCGCATCGTGCGTGCCCGTTTCGCGCACGCGCCCGCCCTCGATATACAGGATTTTGGAAGCACGGCGAATGGTGGCCAGGCGATGCGCGATAATCAGCGTCGTGCGCCCCGGCAGCAAACGGTCCAGTGCTTCCTCGATCAAGGCCTCGGAGTGAGTATCCAGCGCGCTGGTTGCTTCATCCAAGATGAGGATACGGGGATCTCTCAAGATTGCTCGAGCGATCGCGATGCGCTGACGTTGTCCGCCGGAAAGACGCACTCCACGCTCGCCCACTTCTGTCTGGTAGCCGGCGGCAAAGGCGCTCACAAACTCTTCGGCATTTGCTTCGCGTGCGGCAGTCCGAATTTCGGCGTCGGTCGCATTCAAACGGCCGTACCGGATGTTTTCCGCAATCGTCCCCCGGAAAAGCTGCGTTTCCTGAGGCACTATGGCGATCGCGCCGCGCAGTTCGCCCAGGCGCAAACGATCGAGTTCGACTCCGTCGAGAAGGATGCGCCCCCGTTGCGGCGAGTAAAAGCGCGGAACCAGGTTCACGATCGTTGTTTTTCCGGCGCCTGACGGACCTACCAAAGCGACGATCTCCCCGGCTTCTATCCGGGCATTGAAATCGGAGAGTACCGGCTCGTCATCAGCGTGGTACGAAAAGGCAACGTTTTCGAAAGCTATCGTCCCCGCAAGGTCGGGCAGCGGAACCGCATCCGCGCGGTCAGCCGGCTCGATGCCTAGATCCAAGACCTCGAAAACACGACCTGCCCCCACC
>JALZBG010000087.1 GCA_030947645.1 Vulcanimicrobiota bacterium
GGTTCCCTCCTTTTAGCGGGGGCGGCGGTCTGCGCGGCAAGGCAAGCCATTGAGATCTCTATCAACGATCGCCCCGCTGACGTGCACGGCCTGCTGATCTCGCAAAAGGTCTTGATGCCGATGCGCCCGCTTTTTGAGGCTCTGGGCGCGAGCATACAGTACGACGCCAAGTTGCATACAGTCTACGCACGCTCGGGCAAGCATCATGTTCGGCTCGCGATTGGTAGTCATGGATCCCGGCTCGTCCATTTTCGGACGTACATACCGCTGCGTTACATCGCTGAATCGCTGGGAGCTACCGTCGACTATGACTCGTCAAATCGTTCCGTCGCAATCTACAGTTCCGGCACGACGCAGCGTAGAGAGGGGTCCTCAGTTTCTCACCCTTATCCACAACCCGGACAACGGCTTGCGGGTCGGTACAGTATCGGCGCGACGATGACGTCTCCTCGCGGCATGACGCTGAAGCGGAACACTCTTCACATGTTTCTCGACGGAATTGACGTCGTAAATGCTGCAGAATTCGACGGCGAAAATGTTTTGTATACGCCGTCTCGAGAATTGGATTATGGACGCCACGACGTGCGCCTAGAGGCATTAGATGAAGAGGGGCACCGGTTCGGTTCGGAATGGTCGTGGTTCCAGGGACTCGCCAGTCCCAGCTCCAGTTATAACGTTTATAAGGTTTATAACGATTACAACGGCTACCGTGGGTACAGCGGCTTGGGCTTTCCGCCCTATTCGAACGGAATAAACTTGGGGTTCCGCTTTTACCCGAGCGGGCCGGTCACGTACTTTACCGGGGACGTCATCCAGCTTATCCTCGTCGCGCCTCCCGGTGGAAGTGCCTTCATTCGCCTTTGCGGGATTCCGCGAATCTACTATTTGAACTACAATTGGGCATTCAACTACTATGCCGTTTCCGTGGCCGCACCCATCGGGTTCTATCTACCCGGTTGCGCGGTAACCGCCATTTACAACAGCCCGAGTGGCGCGCGCAAAATCATCCCTTTGCATTCCCGCGTTAACATATTTACGAAGCCCCGGCCCAGCATACCGTCGCAACCGCGACGATCAACGGGCATTGTGCCCGCGCCCCCACTCAAACATCGAGAGAAACCGCCGCCAACGGTTTAACAGCCGCCGCTGCACGGTACCATATTGAGGTCGGGACACGGCGTCAATTCGGCCGATACATTTCCTTCACAAAGTAGTTCTCAATGGCCGACCATAAGTCGGGACCCGCATCCCCAAACGAACGCTCTTCGTCGATTTGCAAATCGAGCGCCCAGTTCGTCACATACGTCTTTTCCATAACCGCAACTGTAGCTAATTGGACCGGCATCGCTGCTCCCATCGTAGAATGACTGTGTTGCAGCTATCGGTCACGGGAAAATCGACATCACCGCGCATTGGGACTTAGGTCCTAAACTTTGCACAAACATTGCATTTCGAACGTTAACGAGAACCTCAGACTCCCGTAATCTCACCTACATAGTACGGCAACATGAGGGCGGTAGGCTGATGCGATGTTTGCTACGCCGGCTATCGCGGAACAGCTCATCGTTTCCAAAGATTGTACGAGTTCCGGCGCCGTCGCCGAGACGCTCTCGCGTTATGGCGTTGCCGCTCTGCGATACGCTTTGGATGCCGGCATTCGGGTCGTCGTTTTGAAGGGGGGGCAGCGCTACAGCGAACGTTCAGCCGCCCTATGCAGACTTGGCGTCGATGTGGACAATTGGCCGGCGCCGCCGGCCGGGCTATTCGTCGTTGAAGAGAAAACTGTTTACCTGCGCTCCTGCAGTGCCATGACGGTCGCTCACGAATTTGGACACGCGCTCGACTGTGCGCTTGGCGGCGGCATATACCGCTCCGGCATTGATCCACGCATTCAAAGAATGTTTCGCAACGCGCTCAGTTTCATTACTCCGTACGCTTCGACAGCGGTTGATGAGTACTTCGCCGAATCGCTGCGCGCATACGTCGAAGCCAACGACTCGAAATCTCTGTGGCCGCGGGTATCGCGCGTGCGACTGCGTTCCCTCGACCCGGTCATGTTCGATTTCATTCATGATTTATTTACAAAGGAGTTGGAACGCTCAAAGGTAACCCGGCGTGAACTTATCGCCCATACTAACGCAACCAAGAGAAAATTCGCGACAAGCGAACTGCCGCCGTACGACATAAAGGGCAGGGTGATGCCGGTAAGCGGAAAAAGTCCGATCACTCCTCCAACGATGATCAACACTTGAAAGCCGAGCGTTGCTCCAAGGCCGATGGCTAAAAATTTCGCGTACAAATCCGGTTGCGCCTCACTCACCGCAAAAATGCGGCGGACCATCACAAAATACGCAATCAAAATTAAAATTGCACCGATCGCGCCGAACTCTTCGCCCCATGCCGCATAGATGTAGTCGGTTGCAACGTCGGGTATAAAGCCGGGATGACCTAGCCGGTATCCCGTACCGAATAATCCACCAGCCGCAAGTGAGTAATAGCCTTGACTTGCCTGGAACCCGGCGCCCAACGGATCTGCGAAGGGGTCGCGCCAGACGGCTATCCGAGCGTGGACGTAGCCGTAGTGGTTCACAGCCCAAATCGACGCCAGCCCAAATATTGCCAAACCCCCTGCAACCAAATCGATGCGGCGCGTTGCCACGTAAAGCAGTGCAGCGAACGTCCCCAACAACAGCGTGGCCATCCCCAAGTCGCGTTCGAAAACCAGGATGGCCATGGACGCTCCCCATCCGATGAACAGCGGACCGAGATACTTAAGATTGGCCCGCAACGACCACGGCTTCGCAGATGCGATAACGTCGGCGGTTTCCGCAAGGTATGCAGCCAGAAAGAAGACGATGAACAGCTTGATGATTTCAATCGGCTCGTATTGAACGGGGCCCACTCGGATCCACAACCTCGCGCCATTGACTTCTTGGCCGAAAACGGCCAGCATGGCAAAGAGCACGATCGATCCGACAATCCAGACGTACTTGTATCCGGCGAGTCTTCGGAATTGGTTGAAGCCGGGCCCGAGCGCGATGGCAAGCGCGAGGGAAATGGAGAGCCATAAAATTTGGCGGTGCGCGAGATTCGGCGAGATACGCGCGATCATTGTGAGCCCCAGGGAGGAAAGAATAACGGCGAGCGCCGGCAGGAAATTATCGCGCTGCGACCCGGACGGTTGCCACAGCACCCAAACCAACGCCGCAAAAGCAAGCAGCAAGAGCAGCCACGGCGGTCCGACCGTTGAGGGCGGAGCAAACGACAGTGCCAGCACGGCAATGCCGACCGCACCAAGCATCGGCCAAGCGCGATCCCATACGGATACTACTCCCAGAACCGCGCGCCTTGGAACTTGTTGGACTTGGGCAACTTTCGAATACCGTGTCGAATTGGGGAACGGCGAACGAATGATTGCGACAAAAAGCGACCCGTATAGGGAAATCTACTCATGTGTGAGGAGCTCCTAGATAGGTGATGCGCGCGAGTCCAATATCGATCGTATCGCCAGTGCGAAGTTCGAGACTATCCGTGATACGCTCACCGTTGAGATAGGTGCCGTTGCTGCTTAAATCGGTCAAGAAAACGGTTTGCGCCTCATTATCGAGACGGGCATGAACCCGGCTTACCGCCGGATCATTGAGCACTACATCGGCGCCGGAAGCGCGCCCGATCGTGAACGGGCAATAACCGTCCACCCTACGTACTGAGGAGCGTTCGTTGACTTCAAGCGCTACGCGCTGCCGCGCATCGCTTGGCTCCAAAACGCTGTTCCTCGCGTTCGCGCGTCCCGCGAGAGTAACGAAAACCGCAAGCGCGCCCAGCACTTCGACGGAGCCCAAGCGCATGTGCGCGAGAAAGTTCATCGCACGGTCTCCTCGACACAGAGTCGCGTGCTGCCCAAAGTGACGACGTCGCCCTTGCCGATGCGCGCGTGATCCACCCGCGTCCCATTGACGAATGTCCCGTTGGTCGATTCTAAATCATGCAGCATCCAAGCACCGCCCCTCGCCTGGAGACGCGCATGATGGCGCGATATCCCTGGGTCGCTTAAGGCCAGATCGCTGTCCTTATCTCTGCCGATGGTGACCGGCCCGGCCAGTTCTACCCTAGCGTTAAGGGGGACACCTTTCGTCACACGGATCTGCAGAACCGGCGCGGCGAAGTTGGGGCGAGTTGCCTCCTCTTCCGGCACCACAAACAGCAAGGCTTCGATTTGCACGGAACCCGCGACCACCGCCAAGTCTTGCACCAAGCGAACTACGGGTGAAGCGGAAAGTTGGATATGTACGCGCTGCGCCATGTCGGTAAGCAGCGCGCTCCATTCGTGCTCGAGGAGCTCCCGATGGGGCCCGAGACGGTGGTAATCGTCGGCACTCACGTGAACGGCGTAGCGATCGGGGGCCTGGACACCGGCGGGGGAGTGCACCGCCTGCGCTTCCATCTTTGCGATTAATTTGCGCGCGATCTGCGCCGGTTCGAGAGCACTTCGAAACGTCCTTGCAAACGCTTTTTCAATAAATCCCGCACACGCTTCTTCGATGCGGGCGAGAAAGCTCAAGCGGTGCGCTCTATGCGGGCGATAAAAAAACCATCGCTTCCATTTTTTCCTGGCGGGACCAGAACATCGCCGGCCTCCGTTTGAAAAGTCTCGTAACGAGCGGGAATCAGCCCCCGGTAGCAATCGTACCGGCGCAAGAAGTCGTCCACAACGTCACGCGTTTCCCTCGCGTCGTTTGAACAGACGGCGTACACGATGGCGCCCCCCGGCATCAGTTGTTGCGCGGCGGCCGAGAGCATCGAAAGTTGAAGCTGCGCATGTCTGGCGGCGTCATCCGGTGACTTTCGCCAACGGGCTTCGGGATGACGCGCGAGAATGCCCAATCCGGAACAGGGGGCATCCACCAGAACACGGTCAAACCGCTCGGCACCCGCGGTCTCACGGGCATCAGCGACGCGCGTCAGTGCGCAGCTCGCCCCCGACTCTTGCAACCGGCGTCGCAACAGATTCTCTTTGCGGCTATTGCGTTCGATGCATACTAACAGCCCCTCGTCTGTCAGGCGTGAGGCGATTTGTACGGCTTTGTTCCCACGCCCGCTGCAAAGGTCCAGCACCGCTTCGCCCGGTTGCGGATTTAGGACGTCGACGGGCATCGCCGCCGCTTCGCTTTGCAAGCACCAGCGGCCCTGCGCCGCTTCCTCGGATTCTTGCGGCACCATGCCGGCATCGATAACGAGAACTTCCGGAACAAAATTCGAACGACGCGCAAGCACACCATCGTTCGCCAATTGCTCGCGCACCTCGTTCACGGATGAGCGCAGCAAATTCACTCGAACGGCAGCCCGCGCGGGAAGGTTCATGCCGGGGAGTATCTCTTCTAAGTAACCGCGGTCGAACATCTCGCGCCAGCGACCGACCATCCATGTGGGGAAGGAGAAACGTGTCCCCAGATAGTCATCCTCATCCTCAAACGCCTCGCGCTGCGGCGGCTCCGGCTCATCGCGCAATATGTTTCGCAATACCGCATTAACCAGCCCGGCTGTGCCGCGGTGTCCATACTTTTTGGCGAGATTGACGGTTTCGAAAACCGTGGCATGCGCCCGCGAATCCATGAACAGTATTTCATGGACGCCCAGCCGCAAAATCTCCCGAATTACCGGCGGAAGGTCCGCAAATCGCTCTTTACCATAGGGGCGCAGATACCAATCGATGGTCCGGCGCATTTTGATCGTGCCGTAGGCAAGCTCGGTTGCGAAAGCGCGATCTCTTTGTTCGAGCGATGTTTTTCGCAGATGGTGGTCTAGCGATTCCTGAGCACCCCGCGGTCGACGAGAATCTGCCGGAAAAACGTCTCGAACGACGGCGAGTGCAACTTCACGCGCGTTCATCTTAGGCAAGCTCCTAATCCGCCGCAGCTTCGCACAAAGGCTGCGCCCGAGATCGCCCCACGATTTGGCGGCGTCAATCGGTCTACTGCAATGACGCCGTCACCACAGGCAACCAGTGCCGCGTTCCCTTCCAGAGCGAGCACCGTCCCGGCTGGTCTTTGCGCCGGCGCTACACCCGCCGCAACGTGCGCTTGCAGCAACTTCACCGGCACACCGCCCAGCACGGCGCGAGCCGATGGTTTCGGAGAGAAGGCGCGGATGGCGTTGTTGATCTCGTGAGCCGTCCAGTCCCAGCGTACGGTTAAGTCACCTCGTCGCAGGGGCCGCGTGATGCTGGGTTCTCCAATCTGATGCCGAGCTTCTAAATTCCCGCGGGCAATGCGATCGATTGCCGACTCTAGCAAGACCGCTCCGTACCGCGCCAAGCGATCGTGCAAGGCGCCGTAGTTTTCATCCGCTTGAATTTGGGTCATCTCTTGCACGACGATATCGCCGGTATCCATGCCGGCATCCATTAGTATGACGCTGACGCCGGTTTCCCGGCGCCCGTCACGCAGCGCGCTCTGTATGGGAGTAGCGCCACGATATAGCGGCAACAAGCTCGGGTGCACGTTGAGCGCACCAAACCTTGGAATCCGCAGCAGCTCGGCTGGAAGTATTTTCCCGTACGACGCCAGCACAAAAATATCGCATTCCAAAGTCGCAAGTTCGCGTGGCGATGGTTGAAGCCGTTGCGGCGTTAACACAGGTGTCCCTAAGCCAAGCGCTGCCGCGCTCACAGCAGTTGCCCGCAGGCGCTGGCCTCGACCCGACGGGCGATCGGGCTGCGTTACGACCATCGTCAGTTCGGTGGTCCGCGCAATTACTTCCAAGCTTGGTAGGGCGAACTCGCTCGTCCCAAAAAAAACTGACCGCAGTCTTCTTACGATGCGCGGTCCGATTCGCCTGGGTCAGCTTGCAGCTCAATCTCCGTTGCCGCCTCCACTTCTTCTTCACTCACGGCCGGCCGCACGTTCTTGGCCTTATCGATGTACAGTGCGCCGTTGAGATGGTCGATCTCGTGTTGCAAACAACGCGCGAATAAACCGTCGCCTTGAAGTTCTATCTTGTTGCCGTGGCGGTCGAGTCCGCCAACAACCACCGTTTCGAAGCGCGTAATCTCACCCACCATGCCCGGCACCGACAGGCAGCCTTCAAGCGACTCAATCTCGCCCTCCGTTTTTAGAAACTTTGGATTGACCACTACGAACGGTCCATGTTCCGGCTTGTCGTCCTGCAGATGAACGGTAAAGATCCGTTTGCAAACGTCGATTTGTGGCGCTGCCAAACCGATCCCCGGCGCATCGTACATCGTGACAAACAGGTCGTCGATGAGTTGCTGGAACAACGGGTCGAGCAGCTCATGCTTCCGAACCTTCTTGGCGATCTTGCGCAATGTGGGGTGACCATCGTGTACGATCTTGCGAATATAGGGCATCGCCGTTCTCTTCTACACCGACGACTCTATCTGCTCGCTGCGGCGCTAAAGGGGGCTGCATTTTGCCACAAAGCGGTGCGTTGGACGGACACGCCCGTCCAAACACACCGCTTTGTGGCAAGATGCGGTCGATACTTCCAGAGGTCAAGTTCCCTGATATAGCTTCGGTCACGCTATAAAATGAAGTTGCTCAGGTCGGTATTTCCAACGACGTCGGCAAGCTTTTCACGAACGTAGGCGGCGTCGACCGTCACGGTACCGGATTCCTCCGGCGCACCATATGCGACGTCCTCGAGCAGCCGTTCCAAAACCGTATGCAACCGACGGGCGCCAATGTTTTCAGTTTGATCGTTCACTTGCATCGCAAACTGCGCAATCTGTTGGATCGCATCCGGTCTGAAATCAAGCGTTACTCCCTCGACTTCCAGCAAAGCTTTATACTGGTCGACGAGCGCGTTGCGCGGCTGGGTAAGAATCGTCTGAAAATCTTGGGCGGTCAGTGAA
>JALZBG010000088.1 GCA_030947645.1 Vulcanimicrobiota bacterium
CATGATTCTCACGATGGTAATCGCCATACCCACGGGGATCAAAGTGTTCTCGTGGTTAGCGACGCTTTGGGGCGGCAAAATCCAATTTACGACGGCTATGCTCTTTGCGCTCGGCTTCATTGCGACCTTTACCTTCGGGGGCGTGACGGGCATCTTTTTATCGGCGGTGCCGTTCGATTTGCATGCGCATGGGACGTACTTCATCGTTGCGCATTTGCATTATGTGCTGGTAGGCGGCAGCGTCATGGCAATCTTCGGAGGGACGTATTACTGGTGGCCGAAAATGACCGGACGCTTGATGAGCGAGAAGCTCGGACGCCTGCATTTCTGGCTCTTCTTCATTTCCTTCAATTGCACGTTTCTGCCGATGCACTGGCTGGGCTTGCTGGGTATGCCGCGCCGTGTGGCCGTGTACGATCCGCAGTTCACCTTTTGGAACGTCGTAGCGTCGATCGCGTCGTTCTTCATGGCGGCGTCTTTTGTTATTTTCTTCTATAACATGTACGCTAGTCGCAAGAACCCCAAGGCAGGCGCGAATCCGTGGGGAGCTCGCACGCTGGAGTGGCAGATCCCCTCGCCGCCGCCGTATTACAATTTCAAACACATTCCGGCAGTCTTGGCCAATCCATACGATTTCGGAGATCCTTTACCGTACAGGGGGCTGCAGGGCGAGCTCGATCCCAGCGTACCAGGGCCGGTTCCAGCAGGCGCGGCGCACTAAGTGGCCGTTCAAGCTCTGGCGCGAGGTGGGGCCCTCGACCCAACACAAGAAGTCGATCAACTCTATCGCGAGACGCGCGATCTCCGGTTGACCGGATTCTTGTTGTTCCTGGTGAGCGACGTCGTACTGTTCTCCGCCTTCATCTTCGCGTATTTGTACTTGCGTAATTCAGGGCAAGGGTGGCCTCCGCCCGGAATAGCACGACTTGACGTTGGGTTTGCGGCGGTCAACTCCGTCGTGCTTTTCGGGTCGGGTGCTACCATGCACTTTGCCCTGGAGAACTGGAAGCACGGGCATTTCACGAAATATGCGAACTGGCTCATCTTGACGATCATTCTGGGATCGATGTTCCTTGCGGGTCAGGGCTACGAGTACGCTCACATCAAAGCCAGTTGGGCCGGCAGCGGCATCTTCGGCGCTTCCTTCTTTACCTTGACCGGTATGCACGGGTTCCACGTTTTTGTGGGCGTGTGCTACCTCATCGTCTTACTGCTGCAATCCGTTCACGGGAAGTACACCCAATCGAAATTTTTTGGACTCACCGCGGGGACGCTTTATTGGCATTTCGTCGACGTGATTTGGGTCGTGCTCTTCTCGATATTTTATCTCTTTTGAAGCGCCGCCTACTTTAGGAGCAGTGTAGTGGACGCAGCGAACATCGAACGGGTTATTGCAATCATTGGTGCCTTAGTCGTCGGGGGAAGCGCGGGCGTCGCTTTAAAAAATGATTGGCGAACTCCAGGCCTCGAGAATCAAGTCTTTAAACTCATGCTTGGATTGCTTGCGTTAGGCTGCGTTCTTGCGTTACTGGCTGCCGTCGGCATCTTGGGAAAGGCGTAAGGTAATGTACGATCCGGTTGACAAGCGGGGCGTGCCTGTCAGTGCGGGTGTCCCAACGAGCGTTCGGTTGCTCATGGCGATCGGGGTCCTCATCATTTTTGTGATCGGCGCTTGGACGGTACTCGATGCGGGTTATGGACATGTTTGGCCGTCGGTTAATTCCGAACGCGTAAAACTTTAACAGGCTTCGGCGGCCTGTTAATGCCGGCTCGTTAACCCGACTCCCAGCGGTGTAATTTTTTCGGGGAGAATGCCCGTCGAGCGTCCGTCGATTTTGTGGATACCGCCGTAGATCGAAAACTCAGTCATCGCGGGCAACGTGAGCTCAGAGAGCCGCTTTTCACCGAATGCTTCCCATTCATAAGCGATGCTTCGATCTTCGAACAGCACGGCGACATACCCGCTGCACTCATCGGGTGCATGCTCGTCAGGAGCGCGGTAGCGCACGTAACCGTCGACGATGTAAATCGGTTTGAAGGTTTGTATGAAAGCTCGTAGCGGCGGAAGTATTAGCGCGATAGCATAGATGAGAAAACCGATGATACCCAGTGCAAAGATAGGCGACACCCAAATGAGCGACGCTCCGTTGGTGACATGGTACGCGCGCCAAATCATTCCAGCGGTCAGGCCGGTGAAGACTAAACATCCCAGTATGGGCTCGATGGCAATGGACAAACGGCCAAGCAAGCCCTGGAAGACCACTTGGCGTTCTTCCGCAGTCCATGCTCGGTGCAACAGCAGAGCATTTGGCTTAAAGCTCAAGGCCTTCATAGTGTGCGCTTCGCTTGTAGCAGGCGCGCTCCTCGCCATGCCGATCCGTTTCGCCCAAGCGGCAGAGAAAATCCACGGGACTGTGCTGGCCGTTCAGGCCGATAGTGCCGGAGCGGTCATCCGCCATGATGCATTCGCCGGAATGCCGTCGATGACCATGTCCTTCAGAGTTGTCCCGCGAGGGGCCTTGCGGCGCATTCATAGCGGGGATGTTATTGACGCAACCGTGACGCGGGGCACGCAGCCTTGGACTATTTCCAGCATCTCCCTTCGATCGGAGCATGCGGTCGCGACGCCCAACATTATTCGAACGGTTACGCCTTTACAAGTTGGAGACGCAGTTCCTGGAACGAGGTTTATCGATCAGACCGGGCATCCGTTTTCATTTGCACAACTCGTCGGACGTCCAATCGTGCTAGCGTTCATTTACACGCGATGCAAAGATCCGCGCATGTGCCCGCTGATATCCGCGAAATTCAATCAATTGCAAGCGCAATTTAAGGATTCTCAGACGCATCTCGTTGAAATAACGTTGGATCCGCAGTATGACCGCCCGCCCGTGCTGGCTGCCTATGGACGCACTTTTGGCGCTCGATCCAGTCGATGGACCATCGCTACCGGCGATCCCGAAGAAGTTTTGAACTTTGCCGCAGCGTTTGGACTCAACGTGTTTCCCGACGAAAAACTCGGGCTCATCCACGCTGAACGCACGGCGATCGTGAGTCCTCAAGCACGAATCGCTACGTTGATCGACGATCCTGGATGGTCCACTGCAGAAATCGTGGCCGAAGTCAACGCGCAATCCAAGCGGCCGGCCAATCCGCTCGCACGCATGGACTTGGCCCTGTCGAAGGCCGCCGTCGCGCTGTGCGGCGACCGGGTTGCGGGGTTCTCAGGCCTCATGGACCTCGCCGTGGTGCTTATTATTTTCGGTTCCTTCGGCTGGCTTTTCTTTCGTTTAGGGAAGGGCATTCTAACCAGCAAAGCGTGACGTCGCAGAAGCACGTTCCTGGCCGGAAGAACGCAATGCCGCGGTCATCAACATCGTCAGAATTCCGAATAAGGCAAATATCTCATACGCACTGCGAAAACCACTGACCACATTTCCACCGGACCGTAGGATCCCCGCCGCAAGTGAACCGCCGGCGATTTGTCCGACGATCAAACACTGACTTAAGAGACCAATCGCGGTAGCGCGCATGTTCTCGGGCGCCTCGTTGGTTACGATGTATCGCGTTGGGGCGCCCAGCAATGAACCAAAGCCAAGGCCGGCAACCGTAATCCCGAGGGTCGCTAACCAGACAGAACCCAAGCCAAATGCAAAAATCGCAAGTCCGGCCGTGCTGAACGTCGCCCCCACTGCTAACACAGTGCGGCTACCAAATGAATCTAGCGCCCGTCCGCTCAGCGGTATGACGGCGACGAAGACGAGTGCGCCCAGTCCGGCCAGAGCTCCGGCGCTCGCAGCCGAGAGGCGCAATGCCGCGATGAGCGCAGCCGGAATGAAGAACAAGGCACCTTCCAAAAGTCCGATCACCATTTCCAATCCGTAGGTTCTCATTAATTGGGTGTTGCGAAAAAGGACTGGTGAAAAGATTGGTGCGGCAGCGCGCCGCTGCGCAGCGTAAAATGCAGGTGCCATTGCCAAGGTCATCAACAATAGGTAGTACCTTCCGGTAGTAACACCGAACATCAACGATCCAATACCGATGCACAGGGTGCAGAGTCCGGCAACGTCGAGTGGTCCGCGAACTCGCGGCGCGTTAACTGGGACGTAGCGCAGAGCTAAAGCGATTACGACGATGGCGAGTGGAACGTTCATCGCAAAGATCCAGTGCCAGGACAAAAAGTGCGTTACGAGGCCGCCGAAGTTGGGGCCGATGATTGCGGCAAGTCCCCACGTTGCACCAATCAATCCCAGCGCCGAGCCACGCCGCTGGATGGTGACGACGTCTCCGATTGCCGCAGTTGCGACCGGAAAAATTCCTCCCGCACCAAACGCGGCAATTGCGCGCGCCAACAAGAAAATACGGAAATTCGGGGCGCCGATCGCCAAAAGACTTCCAAGCGCGAAAGCGGCTACGCACGCAATATACACGGGCCGGCGTCCGTACTGGTCGGCCAGTTTGCTTGCAACGGTGATGCTGATGATATTTACGAACAGATACAGCGTGTAAATCCACGATAGATCTGCCGTGGACGCCCGGAACGCAGTCCCGAGCGCGGGAAGTGCGGGAGCCAACACGCCCAGGTCCAGCGCACCCGCAAACACTCCTACTGCCAGCGTTATTAGCAGAGGTAGCGTTGAACGGTCGACGTTGTGCCCGGCAATGCTTGCCGGTTGGGCGCTCACGCCGCGCTTAACTCAGAATGCGATCGGCGACCATGACCACGCACATGAGCCCTAAATAGACGAGCGAGTACCCAAACAATGTGCGCGCCCAAATGTGCCCTTTGTCTTGCAGCGTTCGTACCGCATCAAAAATAAAAACGGCGCCCAAGACGGCTGCTGCAGCAAAGTAAAGTGTTCCCATGACATGCAATGGGTACAGAACGAGTGAGCAAGCGACCAAAACAACGCTATAAACTACGATCTCCGTTTTTGTTCGCGCCGCCCCGCAAATGTTCGGTAACATGGGGATTCGCGCTTTCTCATAGTCGATTTCCGTCATCAAAGCCAGCGCCCAAAAGTGGGGGGGCGTCCATAAAAAAATAAGTGCGAACAACCCGATCGCGGGGCCGCCCAGGTTTCCGTCTACGGCGGCCCATCCGACAAGCGGCGGAATCGCTCCCGCCGCTCCGCCGACAACGATGTTGAGGGGCGTCGCCCGTTTGAGCAACATCGTGTAAACAACGACGTAGTAAACGTTTCCCGCAAGCGCTAGCCAAGCTGCAAGCGGATTGACCAGCAAGAACAACATCGCGAACGATCCAACGCCAAGAACGGTAGCGAACAGCGCTGCGCTTCGCGCGCTGATTCTGCCGCTGGGGATGGGCCGGTCCATGGTACGTTTCATCACCGCATCGATGTCGCTGTCATAGACGCAATTGAACGCGCCGGCGGAAGCCGCCGCGAGCGCTCCGCCGACGAGCGTATACAAGAGAAGATGAACAGGCGGTATACCTCTCGCTGCCATGATCATCGCTGCCCCCGTGGTCACGAGAAGGAGAAGAATGATGCGCGGTTTGCCTAACTCATAATAGTCGGAAACGGCACGCAGTGCGCCGTTCACCGCGCGAGTCCTGGCAGTTTTACGGATTGGCGACGTTCGAGCGACGCAAAGGTGGTTGCCGCGACAAACACGATAAATGTCGCCGCGGCGTTTGCGGCATGGGCCTCGCGCAATGCGAGAGGCAATGAAAAGGCAACAGTAGCCAGTCCCAACAGCACTTGTCCAAAGAGGAGGCCCATCCCCAGCGCCGTTATCCACCGAACCCGCGGTGACGCTCTCCAGGAGAGTGTGAACGTGGCCGCCGCCATGAAAAGGCAGGTTCCGGCCACGAAGCGATGGAGGAGTTGCACGTATTGCCCGCTGCCGTATATAACGGCGATTCCCGCGCATCCTGGGACGGTTTGGCATGCGAGCCCCGCTCCGCTCGAACTTACATATGCCCCGATGCACATGGTCGCAAATGCGCACAAAGAAGTGCTGACCAGCGCCGCCAACATCATGGCGTCCGGCGGGAGCCCTGTACCTCCTGGTGGCGAGAGAGAGACACCGTGGGCGCAGGTTGCCAGGATGACAAGCGAGGCAAGAAAGGCCATTGCCGTCCCCCAATGCAGAACCACCGACACCGGACTGTTCGAAAGATGCACTGTTGCAGCGCCCAAGAGCACTTGCAATACAAATAACGCTCCTACAACGTAGGTCGCAATTCGAATGTGAGGTGCCTGGAAGCGTGCACGGTGAGCGAAAAAGACCAGTGCGCCGACGAGCGGTGCTTCCAACAGCACCAGCATACGATGAGACCATTCCCAAAGCACGCCGTTCGCAAGGGACGGAAAGATCGTTCCGTTGCACAGCGGTACATCGGGACACGTCATGCCCGCGCCCTTGATTCGCACCCAACTTCCTAGCACCGCAACGGCAAAGGCGACGAAGGCAGCCGCGTAGGCGAGCCGCCACACGATTTTCACGACAATCCCAGTCTAGCGCCGATATCTCATGCGGGCAACGACATAGGGTGTAAACCGCATGTGAGGAGCACTAGGAGGCTAGCAACCGCTAACAGCGCCCTCCGTATGTTGGGCCGCGATCGACTCGTCGTTTGTTATGTCGGTCACACGCTGCTGGAAGTCATCCGCAGCTTCTTTGGCAAGCTGGTTTGCGGGCATTTGGCCGCGCGCGAGCGACCTCGCTTTTTCTATAGGATCAATGGCCAGGGCGTCGCCTTGTCCCAACAGGGTACTGCGGTTCATCTCTTGCTGAGCTTCGCTAAAAGTCGCCATGTCGCGATAATCCATTGCGGCCAGAAAGCCGTTGAGGTCGTTCGCAATTCTCTTCTGCCGATAGAGCGCGCCGCCCAACGAATCCGCAAAGCTCTTCAGTTCTTTCTTCTGCGTCGGGTCGTTCGATTTCGCTGCCAACTCGCGCAAGCGTTTGACCTCGCCTACTCCCGCGACGGCCTCGGCCCGTAAATCCTTAGCGAGTCTACCAAGGTCTTGGAGTCCGTTGCGCCGCGTTATGGGACTTCCGTCGAGATCGACTTCCCGCAGGCGGCTCGTGGTTTGCCCGACGAGTAGGTCGCTGTGCAAGGCCGACGAGATCGCACTGTTGGCGTGCAGCGCAAGGCTGGCACAGGAGGCGCTGGCACGGACGCGGCCGATTTCGCGCAAGGGAACCGGACTGCGGGTCGGCGCCGGCGTGGGCGCCACTGAGCTCAAGGCTGCAAGAACAAACAATGGAGCAAACATGAAGCGTCCTCCGGGGACTTGCGCTAGTGCGACTTACTTCTAGAGCGCGCGCCAAACCTACTGTGTGACCGTTAAACCTGCGGCAAGACCAACTTAGCTGCAAGCCAAGTGCGCGCTCGGCGGGGTCCCACCCGTGGTTCGGGCGAAGCGCGTCCGCCAATGAAGCACTGGTTGATTCTGGCGTCCATCCTGACACTCGCCGGCTGTCGTGAAGTCCGCGTTAAGACTTACGCGCAAGGGACTACCACGGCGCTGGGCAGCAACGCCGTCGTGGTAGTGCGTAGCCACAACGATTTAGAGTCGCTGCGGATTCGAGCCGGCACCGTTCATTTTAACCGTGAGTTCGGCGTTGTGTTGCTTATGGGTCCGCACCGGGAAGTCGGCTGGCGTCAGGTTATTGAATCTATCCGTGCAAATGCCGATCGCGTGCGGATTGTGGCATTCGAACAGGCACCCGTTGACGGCGCCGAACCCTCGCGTGAATACCGGACATACACCCTATGGATCGTTCCCAATTCCGTGTATCGTCGCGGCTCTCATATTGACGTTGTCACGCCATCCGGTGATCCAGTCGCCGCCACCGTTTTACGATAAGTGCGCCCGCTCATCGCATTAGACGAA
>JALZBG010000089.1:0-6171 GCA_030947645.1 Vulcanimicrobiota bacterium
ATGCTGGCCGAGCAAGTTCCGACCACTCAAAACGGCGGCATTAGTAAGGATGGCCTAGCCATCACCTACAAATTACGTCCAAACGTGAAGTGGCAAGATGGGCAGCCGCTTACCAGCAAAGACGTAGAGTTTAGTTATCAAGCCGTGATGAATCCGGCGAATAATACAACGTCTCGTCGTGGGTACGACCTCGTGAAGAGCGTCGACACTCCAAACCCGACCACCATTGTCTTTCACATGAAGCAACGCTTTGCGCCGGTGATAAATACGCTGTTTGCGGAGAGCGATAATCCGATAACCATCGTCCCGGAACATTTACTTTCCAAGTATCGCGACATCAATCAGATCCCGTTTAACAATCAACCAGTCGGAAGCGGCCCATTCAAACTCGCCCAATGGCAGCATGGAGACCATCTTACGTTCGTTGCAAACGAACACTACTTCCTGGGCAAACCACGCCTGTCGAGAATTGTCGTACACGTCATTCCGGACGAAAACACCGAAATCAACGAGCTCAAAACTCACGACCTCGATTGGATGTTTGAGGCATCGACTGCTACCTACAAGTTCCTCAAGACCATGAACGACATCACGACTCACCTAATACCGCACAATGGCTATGAGGCGATCCAGCTGAACACTTCCCGGCCACTATTGAAAGATCTCCGCGTGCGTCAAGCGATCGCGTATGCCGTCGATCGTAACACGCTGGTTGATAAGTTGACGTACGGTTCGGCCAAGCTGGCAACCGAAGATCTGCCCGACTTCATGTGGGCGTATAATCCAAAGGTCAAGGTCTATCCGTACGATCCTGCCAAGGCCAAGCAATTGCTTGGCGATGCCGGTTGGAAACCGGGACCTGGGGGAATTCTTACGAAAAACGGCGAGAAGCTGTCGCTCTTGCTCGTTTCAAACGGTATCACCAACGCCACCCGTCGGCAAGCCAGCGTTCTAGTGCAGGCAATGCTGAGGCAAGTTGGTATCGACGTTGAAGTGAAGACTTATCCCGGAGCGGTGCTCTTCGCACCGGCAGGAGAAGGCGGTATATTACAGCTCGGCAAGTTTGACTTGGGGCTTTCAGGATGGTTCGCCGGAATCGACCCCGATGATTCCTCCAATTTCATTTGTTCTATGGTTCCTCCGGGGGGCTACAACTACACGAGATATTGCAGCAAGCAAATGGACAGCGCGCAGCAAGACGCTTTAACGCATTTTGATCAACCCACGCGCAAAGCGGCGTATGCAAAGATCGAGTCACTGCTAGCGGACGACATGCCTCAACTCTTCTTCTGGTGGCCCCGTCAAGCGCAGCCGGTGAACCCTGATTTACGCAACTTCGATCCAAACCCGGTAACGGAAACCTGGAACGCCTATAAGTGGGCCATTTGACTCTGCCCAGCTCGGTCCCACGTTTTCCGGAAATTACCTGGCTAAGAAAGATGATTGTGGAGCGTGCGCTCACGCGCGGCGATTACGTTCTTGCCGGCGGCGCGCGCAGCGATTATTACATCGACAAGTTCAGACTGTTTGCTGACCCCCAAGTGCTCCGGCGCATCGCCCGCCTTTTTACGCCCATTATTGCCTCCAGTTCCCCCGATCTGATCGGAGGAACCGAATTGGGAGGCGTCATTATTGCGACCGCCGTTTCTGCAATGAGTAACATCCCGCTTTTAGTCGTTCGTAAGCAACCGAAATCGTACGGCGCCTTTCCAGACGAATATGTGGAGGGCGGGTATCTGCCCGGACAACACGTTCTTCTTCTGGAAGACGTCGTTACCAACGGCCGTGAAGTCCTAGCCGCCAAGGCTCGGCTGGAACAGCTCAGATTGAAAGTGTCAGTGTGGGCAGTTATTAGCCGAGGCCTCTCGCCGGTTAAATCACTCGTTCAGTTTTCGTTGCCCCGCGGAGAAGCCAAAACCGACAACTAACCCAGTACCACTCTGACGCCTCGGCAGCCTCAGAAGCAGTGTATGTCACTTAACTACTCGTACACCGAAACGGGCAAGGCAAGCAATGACACCCGAGTTGACTCAACGCGCATCAGGGACGCGGAGCTGCATTAGGTCATCGGCTGCGTCGCACTCGGCTGTAAAATAGCGGGACGCCTCTGCGACCAAGTGCTGCGGCGAAGATTCGGATCCGTAATGCGTTAAAAGCAGCTTCCCAACGTGAGCTTCCTCCGCCATCAATGCCGCTTCGCGCGCCGAAGAGTGCCCGCGCCGCCCGCTTTCACTTCCGTTGGCACCGAGGGTGCACTCGCACACGAAAAGGTCGCTATCACGCGCCAAGTTCACCACATTTGCACAGGGCGCCGTATCCGCCGAATAAGTGATTGCGCCGCGCTTAGTTTGCACCCGAATCGCGTACGCGTCGATGTAGTGCACGGTCTTGGCAAAGCTCAGCTGGAAATCGGCGATCACTAAGGTGCAACCGGCATCATACGCCTTTATATCGAAAACTTCGTTAAAAAAGTCTTTATGGCTATCCGACCCCACCGCGACGCCCACCCCGCGCAACCACTGTTCACCCGAAGCCGGAAGATATACCGGTAGCTTAGTGCCGCGGCGTTGCTGTCCATAGGACAGGGCGTTGCGCAGGGAAATCAGATCCAAAAAGTGATCGGCATGCATGTGTGAGATTACAACGGCGTCGAGCTCCGGACACGGAAGGCAGCGGCGGTAATTGGCAAAAGCTCCGGTGCCAAAATCGCAGACCAGCACAGCTTCGGCGCTCTCTATCAGGTAGGAGCTACACGCCCGCCCCGGCCGCGGTATGGAAGAACTGGAACCCAATACCGTGACCCTAAGGTCTTCGCTTAGCGCAGCGATTGAAACACTTCATGCGCATGACCGACAACACTAACTTTTGGCCAAACCCTTGCAATCAAACCGTCGGCACCGATCAAAAAGGTCGATCGCCCACTCACCCCAAAAGCGTCGCGCAGCGTCCCGTCGACATCGGCAAGTAACGTGAACGGGATGCCGTACTTTTGCTTGAATCGCCGATGCGAGGCGACCGAATCACGGCTCACGCCGACAACCGCGAAGTTCTTACTTTTAAAACCCTGGTAGGCATCGCGAAACTGCGACGCTTCGTTGGTTCAACCCGGAGTATCGTCTTTCGGGTAGAACCATAAGACGAGGCCCCCGCTCGATTGAAGGGAATGAAGCGAAACTGTTTGACCGCGGTCATCTTCTGCGCGCAAGTCCGGTATCTGTACGCCTGGCTCTAACATGGAGCTCGCCTTTCAAAAAGTGGTAAAATACGGTGCTTTGGAAATGCCCGCGAGACTCCGCGACTCCAGATTATGCGCGAACCACTCTCGTGGGTTCTGGGCCAGCAATGCGAACTCCGTTCACCCGAAAATCCGCAGGGACACGCCGAGAAAACTTTATGACTGGCCCAGCAGACCCTATCATTAGCCCAGCACACCCTCTCGCAAATCGACTTATTGACACGCTTGCGCGTCCCGGGGCGCGCGTGCTCGAGATTGGAACCGGCAGCGGGCGAAATCTTATCGCGCTGATGCGCGCCGACTTCAACGTGACGTCGGTGGACGAAAACGCAGAGCGCGTATCTCGCTTAACGTCCCAATTTCCCGAGCTAAAAAAGAGTCTGCTCTGCGTAGCGTATACTCAACTTCCTAAGAGCGGAAACGGGTATGACGCGGTGCTTTCTACCCATGGATTGCTTCACGGTGACGTGAGCCGAATTCGCGCGGTTCTCGCAGAGATGCATCGCGTTCTACGGGCCGAGGGACGCGCATATTTCACCCTGGGCTCCTCAGCCGACGCGCGTGTCGGTCAGGGCAGGCGCCTTGGAGCAGTGACCTTTGCGCCGGTAAGCGGTGATGAACAAGGCGTGCCCCACTCATATTTCGATCAATCAGGCGTTCACGGTCTGCTCGGAGATTTTCAGATTGAGGAACTGCATCAAAGTGCGGTTGATGATCTCGCCGGCAGCTGGGCTCACGAAACTACGCCGCTCAGCGGGGCGGTTCATTGGTTCACCGTCGTCAAGAAACCCCGTTAATAGCGTGCAACGCTTGGGTCGACGTCAGTAGACCAAGCGTCGATGCCTCCGATAAGATTTTTAACGTTGTTGAATCCCTTCGCTCGCAACATGGCAGCGACCCGTTCGCTGCGTTGACCGTGATGACACATGACGACGACCTCTGTATCGGGCGGCAGCTCGTGCACGCGCGCGGACAGCTGGCTCATCGGTATATGCACGGCTCCGTCAATCGCCGCCCTACGCACTTCCGACGGTTCGCGCACGTCGAGCAACAGGTGGCTATGATTGGTTTTACGCAGTTGATCCAGCTGCACGACGGACACCTCGCTCACGCGGTGGCGCCCGGTTTTGTGCCGACGACGTCCTGCATGGGACTGGAAGCACTGGCATACAAACGCTTTTGCATCCGCCCCGCTAAGAAAGCGAGGCGGCCGGCAATCACTGCATGGCGCATAGCCGTAGCCATCGAGACGGGGTCCTGCGCTGCCGCGATTCCGGTGTTCATAAGCAACGCATCGACGCCCAACTCCATCGCGATCGCTGCATCGGAGGCCGTGCCCACGCCGGCGTCGACGATGATGGGAACATTGGCGCGTTCCTTGATAAGCGTAATCGAATAGGGGTTGCACACGCCGAGTCCGCTCCCAATCGGAGCGGCAAGCGGCATAACGGCCGCGCACCCCACTTGCTCCAACGTTTTGCATGCCACCGGATCGTCGACGATGTAGGGCAGGACGGTGAACCCATCCTTCACCAGCATCTCGGCGGCGCAAATCGTTTCGCGAGTGTCGGGATAGAGCGTATCCGAATCACCGATGACTTCAAGTTTTATCAGATCAGTTTGCAATGCTTCGCGCGCAAGCTGCGCGGTAAGAACCGCGTCTTTTGCGGTAAAGCAGCCTGCGGTGTTCGGCAAGATGGTATAAGTACTCCGATCGATATAATCCAGCATAGTCTTGCCGCTGGGATCATCCAAGTGAATGCGCCGAATTGCCACGGTTACCATTTGCGTACCGCTCGCCTTATGAGCGGCTTGCATAACGTCAATCGACGGGTATTTCCCCGTGCCGATAACGAGACGGGACATAAACTCGTGCTTTCCAATTCGCAGAATGTCGCGTTTCATCGTGCTTATCCCCCGGCTACCGCACGGATGATTTCAATGCGGTCACCCTCCCCGATCCGCTCTCGGTTAAGCGTGCGGCGGGGAAGCACCCGATCGTTTCGCGCGACGGCAATTCCGGAGTGCGCCACGCCGAGTTGGTCCAGAAGTTCAAGCAACGTGGGCTGCCCTTCAAATTCGCGCTGTTCACCATTGATTGTGGCCTTCATTGAACACTAGCTTCTCTTATCACGAAACTGGTTCCGGCATGGCGCGCGTTGGTCCCACAGCTCCGGCAAATGCATTTTCCTTGCCTTCCAACACATCGGCCAGCAGCGCTCCGGTCGAAGGAGCGAGCAAGATTCCGTTCCGGTAATGCCCCGCCGCAAGGTAGTAACCGCCCAATGCCGTCTGACCAATGAATGGCCGGGCGTCCGGGGTTGCCGGCCGAAGCCCCGCCCAAGTTTCGCTGATCGTAAAATTGCGCAACGCCGGCGCTGCCTTCAAGGCCGCATTTAGAAGCTTGGCGGCGCCTTGGGCGTTGGGACGGGCATCAAATCCTTCGTTCTCCACCGTCGCTCCCACGAGCAATCGCCCGTCGGATCGCGGCACGAAGTAGGTGGCACCGCACCACGTTACGTGCCGCATGAAACCTTTCGGGATTTCAAGCGACAGCATTTGGCCTTTGACGGGAAAAACCGCCGCCGCGCACGCTGGCGGAACTCCCCCAAGCTGGGCCGACCAGGCGCCCGTTGCATTCACAACGACGCCCGCCGCGACAAACCCGGCAGAAGTGCGCAGGCCGAGGACCCGTCGCGTATCGGTTTGGATGGCGTGAACCGTGCAGTTGGAGAGAACGTCGACGCCGTTGCGCTCGCATGCCGCGAGGAGGGCCCGCCCCAAACGGCGGTTGTCCACTTGGCCCTCGCAGTGGACGAAGAGGCCACCGCGCGCCGTCGCAGTTAAGGCAGGCTCGAGCGCCACCGTCTCGTTCCGGTTCAACAGCTCGAAAACGCGTCCGTGCCTCGAGAGAATCTCTGCGCGCTCCGTGAAGG
>JALZBG010000089.1:6181-7854 GCA_030947645.1 Vulcanimicrobiota bacterium
TTTCCAGTCCTTCCTCATCAATTGCGACGTCGAGAACGCCGTCCAACCGCAAGTGCGGATCGATTCCGGAATCTTCAATGACTGACTGCGCAAACTCCGGATAGCGGGCAAGCGAATCCAGCATCAGGTCCAGCAATGGTGCGTCGTTGACCGACTCGGTAAAGGGCGCGAGCATTCCCGCGCCTGCCCAGGATGCACCCCGACCTGGTTCCGTACGGTCGAAAACGCGCACCGACGCACCCCGCCGCACAAGGGTGTACGCGACGGAAAGGCCGATTAGTCCGCCTCCGATGACGGCGACTTCGGTACTGCGCAGTGATGGTATTATAGGGACTGATTTCAATCTGGAGGACTTCGTGGTGTTATTCGATGAGTGGCTCCCTCTTACTTCGGTTACAATCTCGTTCGCGACGGTCCTAGTTACGGCGCTCCTCCTCGGCCGACAGATTAAACAAATGGAGCACGAGCGAAACGCGCTGGCAATCCTGGAAGCGATCGACCGCCTCGCCGATCCCGACGTCGTCGAAGTGTTCGAACACCTGGAGGGCGTTAACGAACGTTACCATACGGACGGCGATATTACGCAACGCTATCCTTCGTCGAAGGATGCGAAGTCACTGGCCGTCGTGGGACAGTACGTAGAAACCGTTGCCTGCTTGGCTCGGCGCGGCGTGCTGGACCCCTCGTTACTGGTAGACGCAGTAGGGCTAATGCTGCGCACGAGATGGGGGACGATTCGGCCTTTCGTCTTGCGCCTACGACGCTGCTACGATAACGCTTACATGTTCGAAAACTTCGAATGGCTCGCACAGTACAGCGCTTGGTGGAAAGATACGCCGCGCCCGGCTAAAGATCCGAACTACTCACCGAACCAATTTGCGACTATAGACGCTCACATCCCGGTATAAACCGGTCCTTCACCACCTTGTGGAGGCACCCAGGTGATGATTTGGTAGGGATCCATGATGTCGCACGTCTTGCAATGCACACAATTTGAGAAGTTGATTTGCAAGCGCCCTTCGATCGCGCCGTTTGTGCGCTCAAACATCGGCTCGTACACCTGCGCGGGGCAAAAATACTGGCATGGATTGCCATACTCGACCGTGCAGCGGTTAGCGCATATATCCGTATCCTCAACGTGCAGATGACACGGCTGGTCTTCATCGTGCATCGTCCCGCTGTTGAATACGTCGGTAAGTTTGTCGAAGGTAATAACGTTATCAATCGCGGCGCGGGAGCTCTCGGGCGGCTTGTATCCGGCCTTGCGCATCCGAGCATATCCTTCTTCACCGTGTAGACGATCCTTCAGGGCGAATCCGCGACCGCCGCTAACCATACCAAGGCCGGTGTTGAGCAATCCGGCAAACAATCCACCGTTGAAGCCCTGATGAAAATTTCTCGCGCCGTGCATTTCAGCATAGGCCCACGAATCTTTGAAGGCGTTCTCATAACCGCGCAAGGTTTGCGCATCTGTTTTGTCGGTCGCAATCGCGTCAAACGCCGTCTGCGCGGCGAGTATACCGGATTTCATGGCCAGATGGATTCCTTTGAGCCGCATCCCGTTCAGAAAACCCGCGGTGTCGCCAATCATCATTAGACCGTCCGCATACACGCGCGGCATTGCAAAGAGCCCACCCTCAGGAATCGCCTTCGCCCCGTAACGGAGCAGTTTT
>JALZBG010000021.1:0-16115 GCA_030947645.1 Vulcanimicrobiota bacterium
CCCGGAGCCCGACGTTTCGGAAGTAACCGATATCGTGGGCGAGGTCAAAGGCCGCATTGCGGTAGTTGTCGATGATATGATTTCCACGGGAGGTACGCTCGCGAAAGCGGCCGAGGCGCTCATAGGGCGAGGAGCGACCAAGGTCTATACCGTTGCGACGCACGGAATCTTCGCAGGCCAGGCGATTGAAGTCTTGGAACGCTCACCGGTCGAGAAAATAATCGTTACCAATACGATTCCGTTCCCAGCATCACTCGAGGACCACCCTAAATTCGTGGTTCTGTCCATCGCGCAGATCTTATCCGATGCAATTACAAGGATCACGACGAATCGTTCCGTATCCGAACTCTTTTTTTCGACGAGTGACGCTCAAGACGACCTGGCCCCGATCGTGTCGCTCCCACCACCTATCCCGGTTCACTAGGAGTTTACATTGCCAAAAGAATTATCGCTGATCGCCGCGGCGCGCCATACGTCGGGATCAACCGGGGCCAAAGCAGCACGCAAAGCCGGGAAAGTGCCTGCCGTTCTATACGGTCACGGCTCGCTGCCGCAACCCATCGAATTCGAAGCAAAAGCCTTTGAGGAGGTGATGCATCGGGGAGGCCGCAGCGCACTCATTACGCTGAAACTTGACGGGACGCGCGGTGAAACTGCGCTATTGCGAGAATTGCAGCGCGACCCGTTGAGCCGGCGTATTCTCCATGCCGACCTGCAACGCGTCTCGGCTAATGAGGAAGTGCACGCCACTGTGCCCGTCGTGACCGTCGGTGTTGCCCTCGGTGTCAGAGAATTTGGCGGCGTACTCGATGTGGTGACCCATCAGGTCGAGATTTCTGGACCGGCAAACAAAATACCCGAACACGTTGAGATCGATGTGACGTCCCTCGGCCTGCACGATCACGTGACGGCGGGCGCCGCACAGCTACCAACAGGCTTCACGATGTTGACGCCCGCGGACAGCATCCTCGTGGCAGTCGAATCGTCGAAGACGGCTACTCAAGTGGAGGAGGCGGCAACGCCTGCGCCTGAAGCCGAACCTGAACTGGTTGGTGAGAAATCCGAGGGCGAGCCTCCAGAATCCTAAACCCTCGGGGTTCGCAGAATGATCATCTACGACTCATTGTGGGCCTTGGCAATCCCGGCGCCGAGTACGCGAACACGAGACACAATGTCGGGTATCGCGTTGTCGATGAACTCGCGCGTTGCTTCCCGGTGCAGCGTTGGCGGACCAAGCACAACGCCCGTCAAGCCTTTGTGCCCCAGAAGCGAGTCTTGCTGATTGCACCGACGTCCTTCATGAACGCCAGCGGCGTTCCCATCAGGTTGATCGCTTCGTGGCATCGCGTCCCCCCGCAGTCGATTCTGGTGATCAGCGACGACATCGACCTGCCGTTTGGAAAGCTTCGGATGCGCGCCCAAGGCGGGCACGGCGGCCACAACGGGTTGCGCTCCGTTGTCGCAACCATCGGCGACGGCTTTCCCCGCTTGCGCGTCGGCATTGGGCGCCCCGAGCGCGACAGCATAGAACATGTTCTCGCCCCGTTCACCGAACGAGAACGTGCATTCATACCGGACATACTGTCCGCCAGTACGCAGGCTGCTCAACTTTGGCTCGACGATGGCATCGAACGGGCAATGCAGTTCGTTAACTCATGGACGCGGGAGGACCGGGGCGAACCTGGCGCCGGTGGCCAACAGTAATTCAAAGGGGGTACGGTGCAGGAATTTGACGGCAAGGCGTTCGTTGTGCGCGTAGACGAACCAACCGCCAACACGAAAACAACCACCCTGATCGCCGATCTCACGTTCCTCGCGCAGCAGGGAGTGCGCCCGATCTTGATCGCTCCCACTCCGGGAGCCGCGCAAGCGCTCGTCCGAACAATCAACCGTTCGGGAAACGTGGCGGTTGGGTTGTCGGGAGCAGATGCTGCGATGTTGCCAACTAGCGGCAGCGGCAGCGGCATTGGCAAAGTTCAGACGGGAATTTTGCAAACACTGACATCGGCCGGATACATCCCGGTCGTAGAACCCACCGCTTTCAGCGTTTTTGGTTCCGACGTCGAGATCGTTGCTGACGATGTGGCCGCCGCCATCGCTAGCGCGACCGACGCGGTTCGGGCGATATTCTTTCATGCGTTGGGCGGTATCCAGGATCCGCAGACCGCCTCCCTGATCGACGAGCTGACGCCCGCCGAAGCTCTGGCTTTTTCGGACGACACCGATCTTCCCGACGATCTGCGTCGAGCTCTGCGCGCAGCCGCTCTCGGAGTACGAGGCGGCGTTGCGGCAGCACAGATCATTGACGGTCGCGTCGCACACGCGGCAATCGTCGAATTACTGACTACTCGGCATCTCGGTACGCAAGTAACGGGCAGCATCTATACCGGAGGTTCATTGTGACGCGTTTGATTGTTGGTTTGTTGGCGGGCTGTGCCGCTCTTGTGAACGGCACCGCAATCGGAGCTGCGCAGGAGGGTGCGCCGGTCGGTTTCTCCGCGAAAGGTACGATTGTTGTACAGGCTACTTTTTCGGGGCAGCGGTACAACGTGGGGATCGACATGGGAATGATGCAGCGGGGCAGCTTGTACCGCTTCGACGTTAACCGCATCGCACTTCCCGGCGCGGACCCATCGCTAAGCGCTTTAGCGCAACAATTTTTGCCGCAGGGTACATTTAGTGCCCTCTACGATTACGTCACCCGCAGAATAACGGTGTGGTCAAACGCAAACAGAACCTATACGATCGTCGAGCCGAAAACCGCAGCGCCGGTCTCCGTCCAGAGTGCGCCGACGGGCAGTGGGCCGGATATTTTTAAAGTCTTGACATTCGGCAAAGACGTCGCAAAATACAAAATATTTGATGTTTCCTACCGGCTTGCCGGTGCCTCGCAGGCCAACGGACATCGAACTCATGCCGTAGCCGTAAGCTTCCGAATGCAACCGAACACCGGTCAGGCTATCGATGCAAACGGCACGTTAAATTTTGCCGACGATCTCGACGGCTTCCTAACGCGCGCAAACCTTGTTTTCCGTCAACCGCAACGCGGCTCCTTACAGTTGGACTTGACCAGCGTTACGCGCGCCGCACCGGCGGAAGCATTGTTTTCAATCCCCGCCGGATATAGCAAGGTCGATGATCTCTCCGCCGTCCTGGGAAAAAATATCCCGATTCCGCACTAAGGGCAGGGATTGCGCTGACCGGTGAGGGCGGCGATGCGTGTTCCCAGCGGTGGGTGATCGTAGAAGAACAGCCTTGCCGCACGGCTTGGGCACACAAGAGCCATGCCATCGTCGGCGAAACGGATGAAGGTTCGCGCACCAGCGACCGGGTCAGGATCAGTGTGGATGGCAAACCGATCTGCCTCGGCCTCAATGGTGCGAGAAAATCCGTTGACCGCAGGCATAAAAATCACAGAGACGGCCAACAATAACGATCCGACCAGCGTTAAGCGCGAAAGTGCGTCGTCATCTCGACGGAAACCTATTCTGTCGGCGATCAGGACAGCAATGGCCGCCCCAAAAATAAAAATGAGCGAGCCGAAAATTGTTCCACGCCACACGTCCCGGTGAACCTGATGCCCCAATTCATGCGCTAGCGTAAAAACGACCTCATCATCGGTTGCGGTCGAGAGCAACGTATCGCCCAACACAATCCGCCTTGAGGAACCCAGCCCGACGACATACGCATTTCCGGTGTTGCTGCGCCTGGAAAGGTCACTTACATATAACGGCACGTTGCCCAATCCAACGCTTCGCGTGAGCGCCCGCAAACGATGCGCTAAGGGGCGATCTTCGCGCAGTGGGGTGTAATGGTTAAACAATGGCTCGATCACAATGGGATTGACGAAGCTCAAGAAAAATGCCGTCGCGAAGACGCCGGCAAACACGTACAGGTACCAAATATGCGTGCGCTCTACGAGCGTGAGAACCAGAGCTACGAACGTACCGGCCAGCAGCATTGTCAGAGCATAACTTATGAACGTGTCGTTAACCCAATTGCCGAAGGTTTCGGTCGAAAGGCCCACGATGCGAAATAAGCGGTAATCAAAGAACGCCGCGGGGAGTGTTGCCAATTGGGTCATGAGTCCCAGCGCCGCGCCGAAAACGAATCGCAACACATACGCACTATTGATACGGCGGCGCAAGAAATCGCGAAGGCGCGCGCCATTACCCGAACGCCACAAGTAGAGCAAGACGAAAATCTCTGAGAATGTCCACACGAACCATACCGGCCGCGTGAAACGAACGAGCGATTGCGCTGCACGTTGGCGCGCTGGATCAACCAAGACCGTCGGCGATTGCGTCAATATTCGCTTCGCTGGAATGGCGCTGACGCGCCTGTCCAGGGCTGTGGGAACGCCGGACGCTGCATTCGCGGCCAGCGCGCCCGTTCCCAAAAGCAAGAGCATCGTCAGAAGCTGCGCACACCACCGCCTACGGCTAGTCACGCCCGTTTACGGGTGGTTATTGACAACTTTCAAGCTTGCTTTCCATCCAAGAGCCGAACTGACCATCGGTAACTGCTCCACAAAAATCTCTTGGCAACCCTCCGCTACTTCGCGGTGCTCACCTTGCGTGGAAGGATCGGTTCGCAAATGGATATAGTGTATCCAGTCGCGCACCGTGCCCTTCATGTACAGTGTCGTCGCGGCAGCCAGCGGCAACAAGAAGCGGGCAGATTCCTTAGCGATCCCTTTTTGAAGTGCTTCCTCATAAAGCCGGCGTGCCTGCGTGAAGTGGGCCGCTTGGGCGGCCGCGAACCAACGGAGCGTTTCTTGCGGAAGGTCCGCGTGCGAGGACTGTCTGTTCTTGTCGTCTTGCCGGCGGGGAAGCACTTCTTCAATCCGCGCAACCGCGGCATAACGCTGGCTAAACTCTTGGAAATGAAAGCTGCGGTGCCGGATTATTTGCGCACTGATACCGCGGGTGGTTCGGATTTCGACACACAGGTCAGCCATTTCAAAGACCGACCAGTGCGCTTTCTTGATACAGAAATGCAGCAGCTTTTCGACATCGGGGTTTTCTTGATTGAGCGGGTTACTCACCCGCGCACAGTAGCCCATGACACGTTCCGCTTGCGGGGTGATCCAGACCAGCTTACAGTCCATGGCGCGAGCTCTGGCGTTCGTCCCGCAACTGTAGTTCCCTAGGGGTTTGTCGGGCTTTTCCCTCAAAGCGCCCTCTGTAGGCAATCCTGTGCCGGAGCGCTTGGGAACTGCTCCTTCCGGCGCTCGCGACCGGCACGATGTGCGGCGTTATTGCAATGTACAGGTTCACGCGTTCCGTCGTGTCGTGTCTCACCCGAAAAAAGCCGCCGATCAATGGCAAATACCCCAATACCGGAATCCTGCCGACATTGCGGATTTCGGTTTCCCTGGATAATCCGCCGATGATAAACAACTGGCCGTCGGGTACCGTAGCGGAAGTCGTCGCTTGCCGCAAAGTGATGAGCGGCACCTCGCCTTGTGCCGTTGAAACAAACCGGCTGACGCTCGAGACTTCCGAATAAATATGTGAGGTGACATTTCCATCTGCTGAGACGCGCGGTTGAATTTGCAGATTGACGCCCACCGCAATATAGTTTACGGTCTGCTGACTCAGCGAGCTTCCCGGGAAGATCGTGGTGGTAAGGATGGGAAGCGCGTTGCCGGAGAGGATCGAAGCCCGATTGCCGTTTTGCGCAACGATTCGCGGAGTTGCAAGAATCCTTCCCGTACCCCGCGCGATCTGCGCAAAAAGCTGCGCTTGCGAGGTTCCGGAAGATTGCCCGAGCTGCCCGCTGACTGATTGAAAGCCTCCGCTCGCAAGCGAGCCGGAGCTGAGCTCGATGCCGGCGTCGCGTGCCGCCGTTTCGCTGAGTTCGAAGACCTGGCATTCAAGCACAACACTGGGTACCGGCACATCAAGTTTGGCAATCAATCCTTTCAAGCGCGCAAGTTCAGAAGGCGTTCCCGTAAGGATCATCGCGTTCAGACGCCGGTCAACCGCTATGGTGTCGTTGATGCGCTGGGCAAGCGCTTGCGGGGCGCCCGTGCTTGAATTAAACGGCTGGTTATTCGTCGCCAGAACACCGGTCCCGCCGCTGCCGGTTGATGAGGGTAAACTAAAAATCGAGCCGATCGGCGTAAAGACGTCGTTGGGTGCGATCGCGTCGCCACCCACTAGGATTCCGACGATTTCACTGACATCGGCGTACTTCAAGAGAATGACGTTTATTCTTTGACCGGCTGCCGCGCTGGTTGGTTGACCAGTTGCATAGCAAACAGTGCTTCTCATCAACAGCATTGCGAGACAAGCACACGCAATGGCGTACATAAGACGCGGCACTATTTCTTGCCCAACGGCTTTGCAGGATTGCCGGCAACCCGTTGACCGGCCTCGACGTTTTTAGTAACTACCGACGACGCGCCGGTTAAGGCGCCTTCCCCGATTGTTACCGGTGCTATCAGTGACGAGTTGGAACCGATGAAAGCACCTTTCCCAATATGCGTTTCGCTTTTCTTGACTCCGTCGTAATTACACGTGATCGTACCGGCGCCGATATTCGCCTTTTCTCCGATGGTCGCATCCCCCAAGTAGGAGAGATGCCCGGCCTTAACGCCGGCTCCGAGCCGCGAAGCCTTCACCTCGACGAAATTTCCGACGTGCACGCCGTTGCAAAGAAGCGTGTTGGAGCGCACATGCGCAAAAGGTCCTACTTTGACGTTATCACCCAGTTCGCTGTCGACGACGACGCTTTCCTTAATGATTACGTCGTTGCCCAAGCGGCAGTGACTCAGTCGGGTGTTGGGTCCGATCTCACACCGCATTCCCACTTCACTTAAGCGACCTAAAGTGGTGTTGGGGTAGATAATAGTATCGGCACCGAATCTCAGCTCAGGTTCAAGATACGTTGTCGCCGGATCTATGATCGTGACCCCATCGCGCATGTACCGATCGCAGAGCCGTAAATTAAGTTCCCGGCGCGCCCTGGCCAACTCGCTCCTGTCGTTGATGCCCATCACACTCTGGGGGTCCTGCGCCGGAACCGCAATCACCCGTTCGCCACGATCGGCCAGTATTTGGACGGCGTCCGTTAAATAATATTCGTTCTGAGCGTTGTCGTTGGTCAGCGCCCCAACAGCATCCCGCAGCAACGGCTCCCCAAACAAATACATTCCCGCATTGACTTCCTCCACCGTGCGTTGTTCATCGGTGCAATCGCGCTCTTCAACGACGCGTGAAATAACTTCGCCCTTGCGTATGACGCGCCCGAAATTAGAGGGGAGCGGCACGCGCGCGGTCACCAGTGCCAAGGCGCACGGTTTTTCGTTTGCTGCCCCGGCGGCATCGACGATGGAGCGGATCATGACACTATCGACAAGCGGCATGTCGGCGCAGAGGACCATCATGTCCCCATCGTGAGGCGGAAACTCGCGCAAGGCTATTTGGACCGCATGACCGGTACCGAGCTGTGGTTCCTGCAGAACCGCGCGCACGTTGAATTGAGTGAGGTGTGGCTGCAGCTCAGCGCTAGTAACGACCGTAATTTCTTGGATTCCCGCAGCGCGTAGCGCACTGAGCACGTACCACAGCATCGGCCGGCCGCACAGTTCGTGCAACACCTTAGGGCGTGCACTTTTCATGCGCGTGCCTTTACCAGCGGCGAGCACGATCGCTCGCAGCATTACAGCGCCTCCTTCATCTGGGGACGCCAGTCTTTTTCTTCCGAAGGCCGAACGCCTCCGAGCAGTTCTAACGCATTGCGCAGGCGCTCACGGCACAAATCTCGACCAAGTAACTCCATTGCATCGAACAACGGCAGCGAAGTCGCGCTTCCGGTGATCGCTACGTAAAACGGGCGCACGACGATGCGAAACTTTTCCTCGATGCGGGCGGCAACGCTCTTGAGGACAGCTTCGATAGCAACGCGATCCCAAGTATTTAGCGCGTCAAAATCCCACATGGCAAGTGCGAGAACCCTGCGCAGCACCGTTTCATCCAACTTGCAATTTCTCAATTCTTCGACACGCAGCGGCAGGCGTCCCGAAAACAGAAATGCCGTAAGCTGGCCCAAATCGCTGAGCCGGGTGATGCGCGGCTGAGCCAGTTGGCCAATGCATCGCAGCCGTGAATCACTGAAGCTCCATTCGCGAACACGCTCCAAGAAGGATTTCCCGTCCAGGTCTTCGCGGATGAATCGCCCGTTGAGCCAGTCAAGTTTCGTGGTGTCAAACACTGGGCCGCCCAGGGAGATATTTGAAAGGTCAAAACGATCGATAAGTTGTTGCTTCGTCATTTTTTCATCGACATCGGCGGCTGACACACCGAACAGTCCCAAAAAATTCAACAATGCCTCGGGTAGGTAGCCCATCGCCTTGAAGAAAAAAATCCCGGTCGGATTTTTGCGTTTGCTCAGTTTGCTTTTGTCGGCGTTGCGCAGCAGGGGCAGGTGGCAGAGCACCGGCGCCGTCCAGCCGAAATACGCGTACAACAGCAGGTGTTTGGGCGCGGAAGAAACCCACTCTTCGCCGCGGATTACATGCGTTATTTCCATCAAATGATCGTCGACAACGTTTGCAAGATGGTAGGTCGGCAGCCCGTCCGACTTCATAAGGACTTGCATGTCGACGCCGTTCCACTCGATCGCGATCGGTCCACGCAACATGTCGTTGACCACGCATACACCTTCCTGCGGGACTTTCAGGCGCACCACAAACGGCGTGCCCCCGGCGAGCGATGCGCGAACGTCCAGCTCGCTTAACGACAAGCAATGCCCGTCATACCGCGAAGGAAGTCTTTGAGCGCGCTGTGCTCGACGCATCGCAGTCAGCCTCTCCTGCGTGCAAAAACACCGGAATGCGTTTCCTTGCGCTAAGAGCCGGTCGACATGGCTGCGATAGACGTCTGTCCGATCACTTTGCCTATAGGGCCCGAAGGGGCCGCCGACGTCGGGTCCCTCGTCCCAAGCCAAGCCCAACCAATGAAGGGAATCGAAAATCGCCTGTTCCGAGCGGGCGGTGCTGCGCTGCTGGTCGGTATCCTCAATACGCAATACAAACGTGCCGCGGTGCTTTTTTGCAAAACAAAAATTTACGAGCGCGACATACGCGGTGCCGACGTGAGGATCGCCTGTTGGTGAAGGCGCCACGCGCGTGCGTATCGTAGGCGGCACGACCTAGTGTACTAAACCCGTTCGCGGCGTTTTATACACTCGCGCTGAACAAATTCGATGATCCCGGCCAGCGGCGCGCCCGGTGTGAAAATTTCCCGCACACCCCGCCGTTTGAGCTCCGCGGCGTCATCCGGTGGAATCGTTCCACCTCCGAAAAAAACAATGTCGTCCGCGCCTTGCGCCTTGAGCTGATTGGCAATAAGTGGGAAGAGCGTCATATGAGCGCCCGAAAGAATCGACAGGCCGACGCCGTCGGCATCTTCTTGTATGGCGGTCTGCACGATTTGTTCGGGTGTCGCAAACAATCCCGTATAAATGACCTCCATCCCGGCGTCGCGCAGCGCGCGGGCAATAACTTTGACACCACGGTCGTGACCATCTAGGCCAGCCTTAGCCACGATTATGCGTAAAGGCCTAGCCACGAGGACGAGCTCCTAGAATGCGGCACGCTCCGCATACCTGCCATAAACTTCGACCATCGCTTCCACGATTTCGCCTTCCGTGGCGTACGCATTGACGCAATCGATCAGATGCGGCATCACGTTCTCGCTAGGGTCGCTGCAGGCGGCTTTTAGCGCCGACAATGCCGTCTCAACCTCGCTCTGCGCCCGGTTCTTTCGCACGTCCGCAACGGCCCGCACTTGCCCTTTCTCTATCTCCTCGCCGATGCGCAGCAGATCAATGCCGTGAGCGTCCTCGCTTTTTTGGAAGTGATTCACACCCACGACAACCCGTTCTTTTGTTTCCAGAGAACGCTGATAGCGGTAGGATGCGTCGGCAATTTCACGCTGAAAGAAACCCGCTTCAATGGCGTCAATCACGCCGCCGTATTCGTCGATCTGACGGAAGTATTGCTCGGCTCCTCTTTCCATCTCGTCGGTCAATGCTTCGATATAGTAGGAGCCGCCCAGTGGATCCACGACATTGGTGACGTTGGTTTCGTAGGCTAAGACTTGCTGGGTGCGTAGCGCGATTTCCACCGACCTTTCGGTCGGCAATGCCATCACTTCATCCATTGAGTTCGTGTGCAGCGACTGCGTTCCGCCAAGCACCGCCGCCATCGCCTCGTAGGCTACCCGGACAATGTTGTTCTCCGGCTGCTGCGCGGTTGCGCTACAACCCGCCGTCTGAGTATGAAAACGCAACATCCACGAACGCGGATCTTTTGCTCCATATTTTTCACGCATGTGTCTGGCGTAAATGCGGCGCGCTGCCCTGAACTTACAGATTTCTTCAAAGAAATCGATATGCGCGTTGAAAAAATACGAAAGCCGCGGCGCGAAAGAATCGACATCCATCCCCGCATTCATGCCGGCTTCCACGTATGCAAAGCCGTCGGCCAGTGTAAAGGCCAGCTCTTGCACTGCAGTCGAACCAGCTTCGCGAATGTGGTAACCCGAAACCGAGATCGTGTTCCACTTGGGCATCTCGTCGCGGCAAAAGCGCATCATATCGACGATTACCCGCATATGCGGGCGAGGCGGAAAAATCCACTCCTTCTGAGCAATATATTCCTTGAGAATATCGGCTTGGATGGTGCCGCCGAGTGCTTTGCGCGCGATCCCTTTTTTTTCCGCGGCGGCGATGTATTGCGCCAGCGCTATGCAGGCCGGACCGTTGATCGTCATCGAGGTGGTGATATTTGCCATATCGACGCCGTCGAAAAGTTGCTCCATGTCCGCCAGCGAATCGATGGCCACGCCGCATTTGCCTACCTCGCCACGCGCATGCAATGCGTCGGAATCGTAGCCCATGAGCGTGGGCATGTCGAACGCTACCGAAAGACCGTGCTGACCTTGAGAAAGTAGGAAGTGGTATCGTTCATTTGTCTGTCTCGCGTTCCCGAAACCCGCGAACTGCCGCATCGTCCACAACCGGTCACGATACATGTTCGGGTGAATCCCCCGGACGAACGGATATTGTCCGGGGTAGGAGAGGTCTGCGGCGAGGTCGAGTTGGGCCACGTCCTGCGGACCGTACAGCGGCTTGAGCGGAAGATCGGAAATGGTGCGATCAACCGCTCCCGAGCCCGGACCCTTGCGGCCCCGGCTACGAGATGAAGCGGCTTCCCACTGCTGGTTTTGGTGGGCGAACTCATTTGTGGGTGGCGCTCCGAGCCCGCTCGGGCGTTCGATGATCTTTGCCAATTATGTCCTCAACCAAAACGGAAGTACGGCCGCTTCGCCGCGCCGCCTGATATTCCCCAATTTCGGGGCTGTCATCACTCTCTAGCGGAGCCCTTTAACGCTCGCGCGACCCTTTGACCGGAGAACTGCCCCGTTATCGTCTTCGGCACCCGGCACGCCGAAAGCGGCGAGGACTCGTTCCGCCGCCGCATATGGATCAACGCCGGCGACCACTTCGTTTCCCAGTTCGGATTCGAGCCGGCGTTCGAGTCGCCCTAATGCCAATTGACGGACTTGCTGCGTAAAGGCGTGGCGTCGCTTGTTCGCCAGCTCACCACTGCTCTCAAGGTACGCGCGGTGCTTTTCGATCGCCGTCCAAAGATCCTCAACCCCTTCACCTGAAAGCGCTTGGGTTGTGATGAGCTCGGGAGCCCAACCTGAGAACTCGAGCATTTCCATCATCGAGCGGATCTCTCGGCGCAACTGATTGGCCATTGGGTGGTCGGATTTGTTCAATACGAAAATGTCGGCGACTTCCAAAATGCCGGCCTTGAGCATTTGAATCGAGTCGCCGCTGCCCGGCTGTAATGCCACGATGGTCGTTTGCGCTAGATCTGCAATTTCAATCTCCGATTGACCAACGCCAACGGTCTCAATGATGATCAGGTCTTTCCCAAAAGCATCCATCAAGAGCACCGCATCAGCGGTAGCCCCCGCGACTCCCCCCAAATGTCCGCGGGTAGCCATGGAACGAATGAAGACATCGCTGTCGGAGAAGTGCTCCGTCAAACGGATTCGGTCGCCGAGCAGCGCACCGCAGGAAAACGACGAGCTCGGATCGACCGAGACAACTCCGACCGACTTTCCAAGCGATCGCGCTTTTCTTACCAGCACTGAACTCAAGGTAGACTTGCCGACGCCCGGCGGCCCAGTTAAACCGACCGTTCTGGCGCGCCCCGTTTTCAGGAACAAATGACGCATCAGTTCCGCCCCGTGACCTGCTTCCGCATGCGAGATTGCGCGGGCGAGAGCGCGTGGAACGCCCGCCTCGAACTGTGCAAGCAAGGCAGCGTATGCGTCGTGTATAGCCAAGGGAGTACTGGTTGCGGCCGTTTGGGCCTCCTCCCTTCAGGCAACTTTTCCACGAGGCGGGATGCACGGTGTTGCCGGCGTAACGTGTGTGATTTCATGACACAAGGGTATTATCGGTTTCCAACAATTTCAAACGAGCTCATCGTGTTCGTCTGTGAAGACGATCTTTGGGGCGTTTCAGCAAGCGGCGGCACTGCCAGCCGTCTTACTGCGAGTTTTGGCGAATGCTCGACCCCGCGGCTCTCGCCGGACGGCAAGCATCTCGCATTTGTTTCCCGCGACGAAGGACATCCTGAAGTGTACGTCATGCCGGCCTCCGGCGGAAAGCCCGTGCGTCTAACATTTTTCGGCGGCACGATGTGCGCGCTATCGCAGTGGAACTCAGACAGCAGCGAAATCTGGTTCGTCTGCAATGACGGTTCGTGGTACGAGCGTGAGACGCGCGGTTACGCAGTGTCGAAAGATGGCGGCAAAGCACGTCCACTCGATTTGGGCCCGATGAAATCGCTTTGGATGAAGCCGGGGGGTGGAATGGTTATCGGCCGCAACGCCGACGATCCGGCGCGCTGGAAGCGATATCGGGGAGGGACTGCCGGTGACTTGTGGGTCGATACCAACGCCACCGGGACATTCGTGCGATTGCTTTCGCGCGCCGGTAACCCCGTATGGCCAATGTGGCTGGGCGATCGAATATATTTCTTGGACGATTACGACGGCGTTGGTAACATTTACTCGTGTTTGCCGGACGGCGCGGACGTGCAACGGCATACGAATCAATCGGAATACTACGTGCGTTTTCCCTCGAGCGACGGGCAGCGCATCGTCTACACGGCCGGCGGGCAGATAGGCCTGCTCGACTCAAGAGATGGCAGTAACCGAATCATAGATGTGAGCGCCCCGTCGGCAGCACCACAAACGGTGCGCCGTTTCGTGCAAGCCTCGGAAGAACTGGAACACTTTGCGCCACAGCCGGACGGCACGGGACTTGTACTCGTCTCGCGCGGTCAGCCGTTCACAATGCCGCACTGGGAAGAAGCCGTCGTGCACCACGGCGCCGGAAGTCAAACGCGATACCGCTTAACGGAATGGTTTGCAGATGGCAAGCGTTTCGCCGTCGTCAGCGATGCTGGTGGCCAGGAAGCCGTCTACGTTCACAACGTCGATGCACCGCAGGAGCCCCGAGTTGTAACGGAAGACGACGTCGGCCGTATTACAGAGTTGACCGTGTCGCCCACGGACGACACAGTCGCTTTTGCGAACCACCGCCACGAGTTGATCGTGCTCGATGTCGATAAGAAACAAACTCGCGTCCTAGATAGGAGTTTGGCGCACCGGGTTACCGATCTATCGTTTTCACCCGATGGACGCTATATCGCCTATTGCTGGTGGCAAACTACGGACACGGCGATCATTCGCATTGCTAAAGTGAAGTCGGGAAAGGTCCACGACGTGACGCCGGCCTTGCGGATCGATCGCTCGCCGGCTTGGGACCCCGAAGGCAAATACCTGTATTTCATTTCAACACGCGATTTTAATCCGGTTTACGACGCGTTGCAATTCGACTTGAGCTTTCCCCAAGCAATGCGTCCCTTCGTCGTCACGCTTCGGAACGACGTTCCCTCGCCGTTTGTGCCTAAACCGCGACCCATTCATCGCGATAATGATAAACAGCGTGAAGACGAAAGCAAAAAGGCGAAACCGGTTGACATTGAGATCGACTTCGAAGGCATCACTGGACGCATTGTCGGCTTTCCCATTGAGGAAGGGCAGTACGAGCAGATTGTAGCCTGTAAAGGTCGAGCACTCTTTACCCGCTTCCCGCTGCGCGGAATAAAGCCGGTGGGTATGTCGTGGGATGATACCGATGAGGTCGGAACTCTGCTGGCGTACGATTTTGAGGCGCTTCGCGTCGGTACGCTCGCAACCGAAGTCGGAGAAATCCGTCTGGCTGCCGATCATCGCACGCTGCTTTACCGCTCGCACGACCGCTTGCGCGCTATTGACGCACAAGGTGAACTGCCCGAAGATGGAGATGAACAAAAGCCGCCGGTGGAGCCGGGCCGTAAAAGCGGCTGGATCGACCTCGACCGGGTCAGCGTGGAAGTCCAGCCTCGTGATGAATGGGCCCAGATGTACCGTGAGGCGTGGCGGCTGCAACGCGAACATTTTTGGGTCGAGGATATGTCAGACGTCGATTGGGATGGCGTGCTCGATCGCTACGATCGCGTGCTTCCCCGGATTCGAACCCGCGCGGAGTTGTCCGACTTGATTTGGGAAATGCAAGGCGAGCTCGGCACGTCGCACGCGTACGAATTCGGCGGCGATCACCGCGTCCCGCCGCAATATCAACGAGGCTTCCTGGGTGCGAACCTCGCCTACGATACAAAGTCCGGCGGGTATCGCATCGACCGCATTTTGCGCGGTGACTCGTGGAATCGGGAAATCGATTCTCCGCTGGCGGAGCCGGGCCTCGACCTTCATGAGGGCGACATCGTTCTTGCCGTTGGCGGCAAGCGTCTGTCGCAAAGTGTGGGCCCGGACGAACTACTGGTGAACGCCGCAGATCGTGAAGTGAGCTTGACGGTTCGCTCCCGCAAAGGCAGCGAGCGCCGCCTGCTCGTTCGGACGCTTCGCGACGAGCGCGGTTTGCGTTACCGCGCGTGGGTAGAAGCCAACCGCGCGGTCGTACACGAGCGGACCGGCGGGAAAGTTGGATACGTTCACATTCCCGATATGGGTCCCTGGGGATTCTCTGAATTTCACCGGGGATATTTATCCGAATTCAACCGCGACGGCCTAATCGTAGACGTGCGCTACAATCGCGGGGGCCACGTATCACCGTTGCTGCTTGAAAAACTGGCGCGCAAACGCGTCGGGTACGATGTCTCGCGGTACAGTCCGCCGCAGCCGTACCCGCCCGAATCGGTCGGTGGTTCCATGGTCGCGATCACCAATCAAAATGCGGGCTCGGACGGCGATATCTTCAGTCACTGTTTCAAGTTGTACAAACTCGGGCCACTCATAGGCAAACGCACCTGGGGGGGCGTCATCGGCATAAATCCCTATCACAGGCTGGTGGATGGAACCATTACTACGCAGCCGGAATTTTCTTTCTGGTTTGTGGACGTCGGCTGGAAAGTAGAAAATTATGGGACCGACCCCGATTACGATATCGACATCGCGCCACACGATTACCGGAATGGCAACGACCCGCAAATGGAAAAAGCGCTCGAACTCATCTCGGAAAAAACGAAAGACTATCGCAACGGTGTCCCCGACACCAGCACCAAACCGTCGCTGGCCTTACCGTCTTTTAAGTAGCAAGCTCTTAGCCTCGCGCGGCGTAATAGTGCAGCGATGGTGTAATGGCACCTGCCGCTATCTTCAAGATTCCATACGAGTATTCCGCATTATGTCGCTTGTCGGTAGGTGAGCCAGGGTTGAATACTAACGCGGTTCCGTGTTGCGCGCAGTATGGATTATGACTGTGTCCAAAAAGAATTGCATCCACGCCGTCGCGGTCAAAAGCATCGATCGCGCGCTGGAGGGTTGTCTTCATGTCACCGTCTCCGTGGATCAGACCGAGGCGAGCCCCTGCACACGTAAGGATCTTCTTGCGCCCGAATCGTTTCCACAGCTCGGGGGAATCATTGTTTCCGGCCACGGCGTCGAAGGGGGCCACTTGCGCGAACCAATCCGCGACTTCAGGTGCGGTAAAGTCGCCGAGGTGAAGGATTTGCT
>JALZBG010000021.1:16125-17370 GCA_030947645.1 Vulcanimicrobiota bacterium
CAGCGGCGCAGGGAGCGTCGTGCCGAAGCGAGGCATGTGCGTATCAGAAACTACGCCGATTGTCATCTTACTTCACCTTCAAGTCTCCGCTTGCCATGAACCCAAGCTGCTTTAATAGCGGTTTGTCGTTTTGCACGTATCGAATAAAGTCGGCCACGTTGTTGTTGGGCCGGCCATAGGTGAACATGTGCTCGTAGGCCCAGAATGGATACGTGTTGTTCATGACCGCGGCGTCCGAGGGCGCGACACCATCGATACGAATTTGCGTGAGTCCACCGCCCTTTAGGTAGCTCGTCGCCACGTACGAGACGGCTCCGGGCGTTTGCTTCACGGTCGACAATACGGTCCCGGAAGAGTCCTGCGTGAGGCCGGCTTGCGTTGGCTGCACGTTGTTCATGACGCGCTGGACGAAAACCGCGCGGGTTCCCGAGCTAGACGCTCGGTTTATGATGACGATCTTTTGGTCGCTGCCTCCAACGGCTTTCCAATTCGTCTCCTTTGCGGAAAAGACGTCTGCCAACTGCTTCTTGCTCAAACTTTTCACCCCGGCGTCGTTGTTGACGACAACCGCGAAGGTTGCGACGGCAACTTTATGGTCCACAAGGTTCTTTTCACCGGGCGCGTCGATATCCGAATCGCCGATATCGACTCCCTTGTTTGCCACTTGTGCGATTCCAACGCGCGAACCGCCACCGGATACGCTAATCTTTACCGCGGGATGTTTTTGTTGATATTCTTGTGCGGCTTGCTTAACGAGCGGCAGCAAAGCCGTCGAACCTGTAATGGCGATAGCCCCGGGTTCACCTGCACCGTTCTTCGAGCTATTCGAAGTGCTGGAATTGGAACAGGCGGTAAGTGACAGGGACACAATGACGAACCAAATGGTGCTCTTTTGAAACACATCAACTCCTTATTTGTTTCCATGCTTCGATGCTTCCCGAGCTCAGCACCCGGGTAAGATCGAGCATGGGACGACCGCCGCACGATCATCCTTCGACAGGCTCAGGATGACAACGGTGTTTAATGCGGCAACTCCGTTTGATGCGACAACTCCGTTTGATGCGGCAACTCCGTTTGATGCGGCAATTGCGTTTTGTCACCCTGAGCTTGTCGAAGGGCGATGGCAACGCGCCGTGCCGTTATCACGGTATGTTGCACCCGGCTCGGCGACAAAACGCCAACTGAAGCGTTCGGGGTACAGTGTCAAGGCCAAGACGCCAAACGAAACGTTCTGACGCGTGACAC
>JALZBG010000090.1 GCA_030947645.1 Vulcanimicrobiota bacterium
CACTGTGCGCGCGAGGAAAACAGCAATTCGGCACGGTCGCGCACAAGGCGAGCGTACAGAAGGTCTGCCGAGGACCGTATTGCTGCGTCTGCTAAAATGTCGCAGTCGTGCAATTCACCAAGCGTGTCTTGCATCGTTCTCAGCGCTTGTGCGGCTGGTGAGAGATAGGGCAACTGCTTCGCAAAAGTTTCCAACGCGTAGCGCAGTCGTTTGCACGCAATGCGCATGTCGTGCAGTCCCTTCACGCCGCCTGCACTCAGCGCTTTCGAACGCTCTAAGAGCTCTGCGAAGCGCACCTTGATAATGCGTCGCATCAGCGATTCCGGAGTATCCCAACGATCGATTGGAATGGTGCGCGCCTTCATAGCAGTTGAGCCGGCACGTGAAATTCCGCAATGGCATCCATCGCAACCCGATCCCATCTCTTACACTGCTTTTTGTATTTGTGCAAGATACGATCGATTTGCGAACGTTCGGCCTCCGGGGCGATACGGCGATACTTGTGTAATCGCTGCAAGAGGACCTGACCGTCTCGCGCCATGCCGGTTTTGTTGCCTAGCCGCTTGACGTTCGCCAGAAAGCCGCCATTGATACTGCATTGCTGCAGATCTTCTAGGGCAGATCGCAAGCGACGTGCCCGCGTGCGAATTTTATGCAGTCCCTGCGCATCCCGCGAAGACTTTAAAGGCTTGCGGCGGACGTTTTCGAGTTGCCAAGCCAAAGCAGTAAGGATTTGGCGCGCCCAGTCGGTCACGTTCTGCTCACTCATCGCGCCGTATGGCAAGCGTGCCGCAGGAATGATTCTCGGCGGACCACCCGGGCGCGACGAACGTGCACGAATCAAATTGCTCGATCACGGCCGGACCTTGGACGCTACGGATCCCGCGCACCGACTCGCGGGAGTAGATGTTGGTCCGGCGCATTTCGCCGTTGCTCCAAACTTGTCGCGAGCGCACACCTGGTGTCCCACTCCGTTTGAAACTTTGCCGTTCTTGCCCCGCGTCCTTGATCGCTCGCAGAGACCCGATGGCAACGAGTCGCGCATTGACTATTTCTACCTCATCATCGCGGCTGTCGTATCCGTACACGTCGTGGTGTTTTCCATGAAAGGCCTCAACAGTGGCCGCCAACGTGTTTGCCCACGGAACGCGCAGTTCGAAACCTTGCCCCAAATAACGCAGATCGCACTCGCGTGCAAACGACATGTCGTGCGCGGCAACGTTTTGCGATCCCAGAGCTTCGACTCCCTCGCCCTCCATTTGTACAAACAGCCGCCTCATCAGATCATCGTCGGCATTGCCGGTGGTGCACAGCACTGCCCGCACGAAGCTGCTGCGAAGATCCGAAAAAAGCAAACCACGCGCAGAAAACAGCCCGGGATCTGCAGGAACGATTACTTGCCTGATGTTTAGCTCCTCCGCCACGGCGCATCCATGCAAGGGGCCGCCTCCGCCAAAGGCCATAAGCGTAAAGTCACGCGCATCATATCCGCGCTCCACTGTCACAATGCGCAGTACTTTTGCCATCTCCGCGTCAGCCAGCCTTACGATGCCTGCCGCGATTTGCGATGGTGTCATATTCGGCAAAGCAGCCGCTAGTGTTTTGACGGCATCCTCAGCGCGCTGCGCATTCAAGGAAAGATCGCCTCCCAGCAGCGCATCAGGCAGGCGCCCCAAGAGCAGATTCGCGTCCGTTACGGTCGGGCGATCGGCATTCCCGTAGCAGGCCGGTCCGGGCTCCGCGCCGGCAGAAAGCGGTCCCACGCGCAGGGACCCGCCCCGGTCGATCCAGGCGATGGTCCCTCCGCCCGCGCTCACCTCAGCTAAGTCGATGAACGGAAACCGAACCGGATAACCACTACCCTTAACGGAACGACCGCTGTGCGTTTTTCCGGCTGCTTCGAATTCTGAAACAACCTGAGCCTCACCGCCGAAAATCGTTCCCGCTTTAGCAGTGGTGCCGCCCATATCGAATGCCAGGACATTCGAAATTCCCAACGTTCGCCCGAGTGCCGCGGCAGCAATGACTCCGCTGGCTGGCCCGCTTTCAATGATTGAGGCAGGACGGCGAGCGACGATGTCGGCCTCCGCCATTCCACCGTTGGATTGCATCACGTACAGCGGTGCAGTGATTCCCATATCGCGGATGCGCTGGTTCAGTTCCCGTAGATACCGCTGCACCAGAGGAATGAGCGCGGCATTTACTACGGTTGTTGAAAACCGTTCGTACTCGCGATATTCCGGATCGACCTGTGACGAAAGGCTCAAGTGAAGGTGCGGTAATGCATCGCTCACGGCTTGAGCGACGGCACGCTCGTGTTTATCATTTGCATACGAGTGAAGAAAACCGATTGCAGCGCACGAAATGTTTCGTTCCCGTAACGTCGCAATTGCGTCCCGTACGGACTGAGCATCAAGCGCAACGCTTATCTCACCGGTAGACTCCACTCGTTCGCGAACGGCAATCCGATCTTCGCGCGCGACTAGCGGCTTTGGCCGTTGCACGAAAAGGTTATAGACTTCACTGCGATTTTGCCGCCCGATTTCAAGCACGTCGCGAAAGCCGTGCGTGGTTAGAAAAGCAACGCGCGGTAACTCTAGTTGTTCTTGCCCTAAGAGTGCGTTTGTGGCAATGGTCGTCGAATGTGAGAGTAGCGATACCGCCGGAACGGTCGCAAAGGCGCTCAGTAATTTTCGCAAAGCGGCAAGCACCCCGCGCTCCGGAGCGCGAGGCGTAGTTGCGACCTTGATGTTGGTGAGTGCGCCGGAATCCTCATCCAGCGCAACCAAATCAGTGAAGGTCCCTCCGACGTCAATCCCTATCCGAATCATTCAGGGGGATGATGCGGAGATGCACTAAAAGGGCCTCCCCTTGACAATCGAACATACGTTCGATTATCATGGCTTCCCATGGGCCGCCGAGACGCCTTCATGCACCTTCGACAAACGCTCAGCGAGCGTCACCGGGCAACGCTGGCAGCCCGTTTTACCACGTCGGATGCAACCCTGCTCAAGACGGATTTTCCTCAAATCGATCGGATGCTCGGTGGCGGTTTTCCCCGTGGCGCCATAAGCTGTTTGGAAGGAACACCGAGTTCCGGACGCATGGCAATCGCAGCGCGCCTTCTGGCCAAGGGTACTGAACATGGGTTAGCTGCAGTGGTCGACGACGGCTCGTTTTTTCCGCCGAGTGTAGCCCGAGCGGGTGTCCGGCTTGACCGTTTGCTTATCGTCGCCGCAGAAGAACCCCTTGGCGTTGGGCGGGCTTCTGACATCGTTTTGCGCTCCGGCGCATTCAGCGTCGTTCTCGTCCCCGCCGTTACGCTCAGAGCCGCGGTATGGACCCGCCTTGCAAGCTTAGCGCATCACGCTAATGTGGTGTTTCTCGTTTTGGGTGTTCAGGCTTCCAGCGAACTTGGATATTTTTCGAGCTTGCGGATTGGATTCCACATCGAGCGGGTGATATGGGCGCATGACACCCCTCTTTTCAGTCGTTTGTTGGGATATGATATTCGGGCAACCGTCCAAAAGCATAAACGTTCTATTCCTGGAGCAAGCGTTCTTATACAATCGCTTTTTAACGAAGATTCACTGCCCGCAACGCTGCGCGAGCGCAAAATCGACGATGTTGCTGTGCCTTACCGTTCCATTTTATAAACTTGCCGCTGCTCTCTACGATCAACCAGTAGAGGAGAACAGTGCGGTGTTGCTTGCGGATAAGCTCGAACGGGGCCATGTCGTTGCGCTCAACGACTCGGCGCGAAAATCTGGGGCGCGAATCGGCATGACTTTGATGGCAGCCCAATCGTTCTTGCGCGACCCCAAGATTCTCGTGCACGATCCCGCCCGCTCTGCGGAGCTTTGGGGTAGAGTGCTTGCCGCACTTGATGCGGTCTCCCCGCTTATTGATGATGCCGGCGAAGGGACGGCGTTCCTAGAAATGCGAGGAATCAGCGGCATTCCTGCAGACTGGATAGCTCTTATTCACAAAGTGCTGTGCGATATCGCATTACCTTTTCGCCTCGGAGGCGGGAACAACAAATTTACTGCGCGTGCGGCCGCCTTTACAGAAGATGGCAAAATATGTCCAGCCGGAGACGAACCAAAAATGCTCGCACCATTGCCGTTATCGCTCCTCGACATGGATGCTGCTACGCTTGAACGCTTGCACCTCTTGGGAATCCGGAAGTTAGGACAACTTGCAAAATTGCCGCATGGTTCGTTTGTACGCCGCTTCGGCGTACAAGGAGCACAATGGCACCGTTGTGCTCAAGGAATCGACGCGCGTCCATTCCTGCCACGCTCGCATGAAATGCGAATTGAAGCAGCGCTGTATGGAGAAGGAAGCGCCGACCGAGAAGAGCAGGTTTTATTTGCATTGCGGAAGCTCGTTGCATTCGTTGCTGGGGACATTGTGCTTTTAGGAAAACGGGCCGGAGTGTTACAATTACAAATGGAATGCGAAAATGGTGACGTTTTCAAGCTGCTGATTCATCTTGCCCAGCCAACGGCGCACGTTGGAACGATGTTCGATCTAGTACGTGTTAAAGTGGAAGGATTGGTTTTTGACTCTCCACTCCTTGGGTTACGACTGCGTGCACAGCAACTGGAAGAAGGCGGAACGCCTGCTTCGCTATTTGCCGGCAGCGATCCCGATGAAACCGTTGTAACGCTAACGCTTGCGCGACTGGAAGCGGTTTTAGGTAGTGGCCATGCGCTTCGCGCTCACATCGTTGATGCACATCGCGACGAGGCACGCTTTACCTACGACCATTTCAAATTACCGGGGAATCCTGGAAGGGATTCCCATGCGACCCAAGCCTTACCGTCGCAGCCGACCGCACAATTTCGATTATTAAACGTGCACGAAATCGAGGTAAAAATCCTTAAAAGCGGACCGGCGTTTGTTGGCAATCCGCCCCAAAGAGTCATTGATTATGCGGGTCCCTGGAGGATCGATGAATCCTGGTTCGATCAAGCGGTTACGCGCGATGAGTATGATGTGCTTTTAGAAGATGGGACGCTGGCGCGCATTTACCAGTCAGGCGACAACTGGTATCTGCAGGGAACGTACGACTAGCGCCGTCCTCGCCATTTGTGGGGCGGAACGTTACGTGTTTTTAGCCTGCACCAATGGGGAAACTACAAACTAGCAATTCCTACACTACCCGCCTCCAGGAAGAGAGCGTGACAATGAAAATTCCAAAAACCATGATGCCCTTACTACTAGGCGCTGCGTTGCTGGCGCTTCCATCGAGTGTTCTGGCTCAAACCGGCACCGGGAGCAGTGGCAGCTCGGGTGGCACCACCAGCGGCTCAACGACCGGAACAGGGACGTCGACAACCACGACCGATACCACGAGCAGAGATGGGGATACCGGCAAGTGGGGCTGGCTGGGCCTTTTAGGGTTGATCGGGCTGGCAGGCATGCGCCGCTCCAGCACTGACGTCTACACCGGTACCGGCGGTACCCGGTCGACAACAACGACAACCCGCTAGTTAAAGCCTCCGCTACGAAGCAGGGGGAAGCCTTGACTATCGAACATATGTTCGATTATTATGGCTTCCCATGCTTGCGTATGCTGAACTCCATTGCTGGTCGAATTTCACTTTTCTCCAAGGCGCCTCGCATCCTGAAGAGTTAGTCGACTGCGCTGCCGCACTCGATCTTCGCGCTGTCGCGTTGACCGATCGCGATGGTCTCTATGGATCGGTACGTTTTAGCAAAGCCGCTAAAAGTGCCGGACTCGACGCTCTTTGCGGGAGCGAACTGACGATGGAAGACGGTTCGCGATTGGTGCTCCTGGTTGCGAACCAAGCCGGATATGCACATTTAGTAGAGCTGATTTCCGGTGCCCAGATGCGGGGTGCAAAGCGCGACGCGCGCTTACGGGTTGAAGATTTGGCGGCCAGAACTGACGGGCTGGTCGCACTCTCCGGCGGAAGCGGCGGCGCCATAGAACGGGCGATCATTGCCGGCAACCCAGAGCGGGCCGCACGCTCTGCTGCAATCTTGCGCGAACTTTTTCCTGGCCGGTTTTACATAGAGTTACAGCACCATTTGCGTTCGGAAGACGCAAACTTGGTCGAGCGAATGGTGCAACTGGCCCAACGCTTGAATATTCCTTACGTTGCTACGAACGGCGTTGCTTACGCGATGCGTGAAGATGCCCGGCTAGCTGACGTTCTCACCTGCATTAAACATAAAACCACGCTGCAAAAAGCCGGGATGCTGCTGCGACCAAACGCTGAGTTTTATTTGAAGAGTCCTGCAGTCATGTCGCGTATTTTTTGCCCCTATCCGCAGGCCGTCCGCAACACTGTTGAAATTGCCGAGCGCTGCACGTTTCGTCTAGATACTTTGAGCGGGCAGTTTCCTACGTTTCCTTTGCCGGAGGGTGAGGCGAGCGCTCAAACGTACCTGCGGACCCTGGTCTATCGCGGGGCTAAAGAGCGCTATGGAATGCCGTTCGACTCCAAAGTTGAGCGTCAACTCGAATACGAATTAGGAATCATCGCACGTCTAGATTTGGCCGGATATTTTCTTATTGTTTGGGATATCGTTCGTGCTGCGGCCGAATTGAATGTCTTATGCCAAGGCCGTGGTTCCGCAGCAAATTCAGCGGTATGTTATGCCTTAGGTATTACCGCTGTTGATCCTGTCGGCGGGGGTTTGCTTTTCGAGCGGTTTCTTTCAGAAGAGCGGCGGGAAGTTCCCGACATCGATATCGATTTTGCGCATCAAGACCGGGAGCGTATCATTCAGTATGTGTACAATCGCTACGGACGCGAGCATGCTGCGATGGCGGCTGAGGTTATAACCTATCGCACCCGCTCGGCACTGCGCGATATCGGCAAGGCACTAGGGCTTTCGTTGGCTCAAGTTGACCAGGTGGTACGGGAATTCGATGCTCGCGATTCGCTGGCTGGAGCAACCGAATGCGGGCCATTTACCGGCACTATGGCGCAGCGTTTGTTTGCTTTTTGCCGGCGTATTGACGGTTTTCCACGGCATATGGGAATTCATTCGGGAGGTATGGTCATCACGCGCGATCCGCTCATTCGCGTCGCGCCGGTCGAATGGGCAACGATGCGTGACCGCACCATAGTGCAATGGGATAAAGACGACTTAGGTGATTTAGGCTTAATAAAAATAGACTTGCTCGGCCTTGGGATGCTTTCGCTCTTACGCGAGGCTTTCTCCATTCACAAACGCGTTACGATGAGCGACCCCAATGTCATGCTGAGCCTGTCGAAGCAGGGAGATGCATCGAAGCACGCCCTTCGGCAAGCTCAGGGTGACACAGAGGCTGAGGGTGAAAAAAGGGAACTCTCTCTACAGACTATTATGCCTGATGATAAAGCGACATATTCCATGTTGCAAAAGGCGGATTCCATAGGGGTATTTCAGATCGAATCGCGCGCACAGCAATCCATGCTGCCGCGCTTGAAGCCCCATTGCTTTTACGATTTGGTCATGCAAGTAGCGATTATCCGCCCGGGCCCGATTCAAGGTGATATGATTCACCCATTTTTGCGTCGGCGTAATGGCCTTGAGGCAGTGACGTATCCGCATCCAAAGCTGAAGCCAATCTTGGAACGTACCTTAGGCGTACCGCTTTTTCAAGAGCAGGGAATGCGTATGGCGATTGAAGCAGCGGGGTTTTCTCCGGGGCAAGCCGACCAATTACGGCGTGCAATGGGGCATAAACGCTCGCATGAGCGTATGGCCAACATC
>JALZBG010000091.1 GCA_030947645.1 Vulcanimicrobiota bacterium
GACGCAAGAGGTCTCGGAGCCTATCCAATTGCACGTTGACGTGACAGGATGTGGTGCTTCGACAAGCTCAGCATGACACAGCGGGGCTCGACATGAGGCAGCGGGGCTCGACATGAGGCAGCGGGGCTCGACATGAGGCAGCGGGGGCTCGACATGAGGCAGCGGGGACTCGACATGAGGCGGCGGGGCTCAGATGACACAGGATCAGCAGCAGTGTATCCACGCATAAGAGCCAAAACCTTGCCTTGCGAGTAAGGGTACAAGATTGCAGTACTTTGGCCGAGAAGCACAGCCGCGCGGCGTGAATGAATTACAATCGATGAATTTGTCCGCGAATCAGAAGCGGTATGCGTGAACCGCTAAGGAGGCAGGCATTACCGCCGAATACTTAGCCGCACTTGCTTCGGTCGGTACTTTCGTCGTCATCGCCGCCAGCGCACTTGCGGCTATCGTTCAACTTCGCCATTTGCGCGCGAGCAATCAACTCGAGGCATTGCTATCGTTAGAACGAGATTTCCGCAGCGCCGAAATGCAAAGCGCTTTGTGCTACGTGCAACAAGAAATTTCCGCAAAGCTATCGGACGAAAAGTACCGGCAGGAACTCGCAGCGCTGGGCTTTATCGACGCACAAGCACACCCTGAAATTACGGTTTGCAATTGGTTCAATGCGATGGGCACTCTTGTTAAACATCAGCTAGTGAGCGAAGCAACCTTCATGGATCTTTTTGCGAAGTTGATTTCGTATTATTGGCGAAAGCTGATACCCGTTATCGCCCTGACGCGCCGCCATCGCGGCGATTCGCAATATCACGATTTCGAATTCTTGGCCATACGCGCGGAGCAGTGGGTGAAGCTTCATCCACATGGCCTTTTTCCGAGGGGCATCCATCGGGTAAAACTTGACGATCCTTGGCGCAGCTGAGTTCAGGCGCTTGCTCCTAGCGCACGTAACTGCCTGCGTTGACGTCGATCACTGCGCCATTGGCGTAGTTGCCGAGATCCGAAGCAAAGAACGCGATGATTGACGCCACCTCCTGCGGCGTACCAACTCGACGCGAGGGAATTTCGGCCTCAACTTCCGCACGCCGCGTTTTTAATTCTTCAGCCGCCATCTCCGTCTCGATGAAGCCGGGTGCGATGGCGATGGAAACGATCCCGTCTTTGGCACAAGAACGGGCCAGTGATTTGGTCAAATTTACCAGTGCAGCCTTGCTAGCGCCATAGTCCGGAAAACTGAGTTCGCCGCGGTGCGCTGAACGGGACGCGACGTTGATGATCTTTCCGCATCGTTGGCGGCGCATCTCCCGCAAGGCAAGAAACGTCAGATCGGCCGCACCGAACAGATTTACCGCAAACGTGTGCTGCCAGCCCCCCCTCCACGTTTCATAGTCAGCTCCGTCGAAGGGGTTGAACGAAAAAATGGCTGCATTGTTCACGAGCACATCAAGACTTCCAAGGCGGGCAACGCACTCCCCGATCAGACTCGGCAGCAACGCACTGTCCCCGATGTCGCATTGAGCGCATGACACACCGTCTCCAAGCTCACGACTCAAATTCTGCGCCGCGGCTTGGTCCGACAGATAGGTGAAGAAAACTTTCGCACCGGCCTGATGAAGTAGGCGCACGGTAGCCGCACCGATGCCTTTTGAGCCGCCCGTTAACAGCACATTTCGGCCCGTTAAGTCAATTGCCAATCCCATGGCGCCGTCTTACCCAACTATCAAAAAAGGCCACGCACGATGCGTAGCCTTTTTTGTTCCCCGAGTTTGGTACTAGATCGAGAACTTCAGCCCGAGGAAGCCTGTCGTTCCTATGGTATGGCTATCGCCCGCGTAGTAACGCGCGACGACCGCGGTGTGCGGAGCTACTTTTGCGCCAGCAATGAAGTCGTACACAAATCCCACTTTTCCATTGCTCCGCAGTCTGCCGATACCCGCACCAACACCGATGCTCGTGTCGCCTTTTGTTTCCACTTCACCGGTCAATGCATATCGAGATCCTGGGGCAATTGGAGCCGCAAATGAAACTTGCGGTTGTACTTGAGGGCTGGCAAACGGTACTCCGGGTACCGCCGTCGTGATCACGGCGCCGACTGAATTGACGTTCCCGATGTTGCCTGAAGGCGCAAACGCACCGCCGACAACCGACGTCGAAGCAGCCGCAGGCAGAGCTCCTATTAGGAGAAGCGCTGACGCTATGCTCGTGAATATTGTCTTTTGAATCACTTTCATGGTTTTGTTTTGTCCTTAAGAATGTATGATGAACTTTCTACGATTCTGACGCGCAAAAAGTTCCTATTTGGGCATCACGAAAAGACACTGCAGTGCTTTGGTTAAGTTGCCGATAAGTATGCGATTGCGGCCAGGAACAAACGCAAAGACGCAGAGCAACCCTACCGTGCGGCGGGAAAGCTCAAAGACAGCGTGCGATCCCGTAAAGTCATGTTGAGGTAAAAGCTTCCTAGACTTGGTTAAAAGCGGGGAGCGATCAAAACATCGGTTTCATCGGGAGTGGGCTCGAGAGCCGGAGCGACGCTCTGTATACTGGGAACGGGCAAAGCTACGGACGCTATAGTTTCGACCCTGGGCAGGTGAACAATCGCGGAAAGGTGGCGCCACATCCGCATGACACGCACGACATAGTGCTGCGTCTCGCTGAAAGGCGGAACTCCGCCGTAGCGCTCCACTGCCCTGGGCCCTGCGTTGTAGGCGGCAAAAGCGAGCTGGAACCGGTTGCTATGCCACTCGTATCGTGAAAGCAGAAAACTGAGATAATGTGCGCTGCCGTAAAGATTTTGAGCGGCATTGCGCGGATTGACGCCCAAGAGGGCAGCGGTTCCCGGCATCAATTGCCCCAAACCCAAAGCGCCTACCCGCGACCGGGCGTAAGGACGCCAACGGGATTCAACGGTCACTAGCGCCACGAGTAAGTTCGCGTCAATCTTCCAGCGCCTGGCAGTGACCAGCACATGTGTAGCCAAGTCGCGGCTTTGCCATTGTTGTAGGTGAGGATTGATTCTGCGCAGCACACGGGCGTACACACGAACCGTCGCGGTCCTTGAGGTCAAAACCGGCGCGGAGTCCGAGGCCGCCCGGCAAGTCGCGCAGGCACCACCAAAAGCGAACAAAAGGGCTGCCATAAATGGCGCGCTGATATACTTCATGCTTGGCTCTGTCTTCTCAACCCTGACGGTACTCTCTTGCAAGCTCCGCGATTTGTCGCCCTGACCCGAAGATGGAAATGTGCTTGAGTTCTACAAGCTCGTGAGTAATGAGCGGGCGATATCCGTTGAGTCCCAAAGCTAAACGCCTGCTAGGCGCTCTGCTGCTTGCGGCGTTCCTCGTGATGATCGCCCTCATCGGCTGGGCGTACTCGATTGCCGAACATCGCATTCCTTAAGGTTGCTGTGGGCGGTTCAAAGCAGGGGCCCCAGCGGCGCGTCTTCGATTAAGAGATGTTTAAGTATGCCGCCGCTGGGTTATTCTTTCATCATTGAAGGAGCAGCAGCAGGCGTCGGACGCCCAGAGACTTTACGCCGAACTGTTCGGCACGTTCTTGTTGACATTCGTGGCTGCTGGTGCAGAAATCATCGATGTCGTCAGTCAACATAGAATTGGGCACATCGCCAAATACGCGTCTCCGGCTTTACTGGTGATGGCGATGATCTATTCGATTAGTGAAGTTTCCGGAGCGCACATCAATCCTGCCGTTACATTAGCCTTTTATGTCAGGGGCATGTTTCCGCTCACAAAGCTGCCCGGATATCTTAGCGCACAATTGGCCGGCGGCATTCTCGCTGCTCTACTGCTCAAAGCATTTTTCGGCGCACTGTTGCCGGAAGGCGCTTCAAAACCGGGGGTAGACGTTGGTGCTTGGACTGCGTTCGCGATGGAGATTTTACTGACTACAATCTTGGTCTTCGTCATCATCAGTACCGCAGAAGAAAAACCGGCAATTGGCCCGCATGCGGCTATCGCAGTCGGCGGCACGATAGCACTATGCGGACTCTTCGCAAGCCCCATCAGCGGAGCGTCAATGAATCCGGCGCGGTCGTTAGGCCCTCAGCTCATCAGCGGAACGGTGGAATATTCCTGGATCTACGTACTAGCACCGCTCCTTGGTGCGGTGATTGCAGTGGGCCTATGTCGCCTAATACACGGTTCACCAAGTTCAGCGGAGCGCGAAGCCGCCAGCGGAAAGGGCTCATGAAAACAAATACCAACTTGCACTACGATAAAATTTCGACGTTCCCTCAAGACGGCACAAGCAAAGAGGATCAGGTCGTTTACGCCGTGATTGAGACGCCTCAAAAGACCCGTCACAAGTATGCGTTCGACCCCGAAATCGGTATCTTTATGCTCAAGCACACACTTGCCAGTGGTTTGGAATGGCCCTATGACTATGGTTTCATTCCCCAAACCCTTGGCCATGACGGCGATCCCCTGGACATCTTGCTTCTTCAAGACGAGCCCACTTTTCCGGGCTGCTTGGTAAAAGCGCGCCTTCTGGGCATCGTTCGAATCGACAAGAATGGCGTGCAGAATGACCGCATCCTTGGATGCTCCGTCCATATGCCCGGCACTGCTCTTTCCACCGATAAATATCATGATGTCGACGACTTGCCAGAAGAGCTTATTGCCGGACTGTGCCGTTTTCTCATAGATTATTCTGCCGAGCAGGGTAATCAAATGGATTTCAAAGGTGTACAATCGCGCAAGAAGGCCATGGACGCTATCCACGAAGGCATCAAAGCATTCAAGAAAGCTGATAAAAGGTAAATACGAGCACTACCGCTGCCGCAGATGTAAAAAGCCTCGCTGAACGAGGCTTTTTAGAATTTATGCCCACTGTTGGCACCGTGCTGGTTACGCCGGAGCGCCCGCCCGTTGTTTTGCTTGTTCGATCTGCTGCCCCAGAGCTTCCAATTCGTTGGATTTGAAGAGCTCGCGGGCCATTTTGAACATTTCCGATTCTTCTTCTTTGACGTGATGCTGCACGAGCTCCATTAAGACTTGGAGCTTCGGTTTATAGGTTTCTTCTTTGGGCTCCATCATTTTTAACTCGCCGAGCAGGTGTTTGACAAGCGCATGCTCTTCATACGCTTCTAAGACTTCGTCTTTTTTCTCACTGTCCTTAGCGGCCTTTTTCTTGAAAGCGGGATAAAAGATTTCCTCTTCTATCTGGGCGTGCAGTTCCAACTCTTGGTCGATTTGCTGGAACAACTTCTTTCGGGCGCCCCCCGCACGATCGCCAAGCCCTTCAACTTCTTTGAAAAGTCCTTTCACTTTTGTGTGATCTTTTTTTAGCAAGCTTAACGCGTCCAACGTTTCCTCCATTCGCTTCAGCGTGCAAGCTATACCCAACGAGCCCCATAGTTACACCGCGCCAAACGAAAGCGATTAGGACCGCTCCCGGCCTGTAGGAACATAGATCTCGTGCCCAACAGCGGCAAACTCCGCGGCCTTTTCCTGCATGCCGCGTTCCGCATACTCTCGGACTTCTTGCGTAATTTTCATGGAGCAAAAATGCGGTCCGCACATCGAACAAAAATGAGCGACTTTGGCCCCCTCTGCGGGAAGCGTTTCATCGTGGAACGCCCTGGCCGTATGTGGGTCGAGCGCCAAATTGAACTGATCTTCCCAGCGAAATTCAAAGCGCGCTTTCGAAAGAACGTCGTCCCAGTGACGCGCGACCGGATGACCCTTGGCGACATCCGCGGCGTGAGCGGCAATTTTGTACGCAATGACTCCGTCTTTGACATCTTGCTTGTCCGGAAGCCCCAGATGCTCTTTGGGCGTGACGTAGCACAACATTGCCGTGCCGTACCAACCGATCAGTGCCGCGCCTATCGCGCTGGTGATGTGATCGTAACCCGGAGCAATGTCCGTCGTCAGCGGTCCCAGCGTATAAAAGGGAGCTTCATGGCACTTCTCCAGCTGGCGTTCCATGTTTTCCTTGATGAGGTGCATCGGCACGTGCCCGGGGCCTTCGATGATAGTCTGGACATCGTGCTTCCAAGCGATCCGCGTCAATTCTCCCAGAGTATCCAGCTCGGCGAATTGTGCCTCGTCGTTTGCATCGGCAAGGCAGCCCGGGCGCAGCCCGTCGCCGAGCGAAAAACTGACATCGTAGGCGCTCATGATTTCGCAGATGTCTTCGAAGTGCGTGTACAAAAAGTTTTCCGCATGGTGAGACAAGCACCACTTCGCTAAAATAGAACCACCGCGGGAGACAATTCCGGTTACCCGCTTAGCCGTCAGCGGAACGTAACGGAGCAGTACACCTGCGTGGATGGTAAAATAATCCACGCCTTGCTCTGCTTGCTCTATGAGCGTATCGCGATAAAGCTCCCACGTTAGATCTTCAGCCTTGCCTCTCACCTTTTCCAAGGCTTGGTAAATAGGAACCGTCCCGATGGGCACGGGAGAATTACGTAATATCCACTCCCGCGTTTCGTGGATATTTTTCCCGGTCGATAGGTCCATGACCGTATCGGCGCCCCAGCGCGTGGCCCAGGTCATTTTATCAACTTCTTCCTCAATGGAGGAAGCCACCGCCGAATTCCCGATGTTTGCGTTGATTTTAACGAGGAAATTGCGCCCGATGATCATCGGTTCGCTCTCGGGATGATTGATATTTGCGGGAATGACGGCCCGCCCGCGTGCGACTTCATCGCGCACGAACTGCGGTGTCACGCCTTCGCGGATGGCAATAAATTCCATCTCCGGCGTTATCTCTCCGCGCCGCGCGTAGTGCATCTGAGTCACGTTTTTTCCCGTTTTCGCACGCCGCGGTCTGCGCGTGGTCTTAAAGCGCACCGCGTCCAACGCGGGCATTGCTTCGCGGGCCAACCGGTAAACCGACGAGGGCGCGGCCAGTTCCTCGCTATCATCGCGGCTTCGTATCCAACCTTCGCGAAGCGGCGCAACACCGGATCGAACATCGGTCTGAAACTCCGGGTCAGTGTATGGTCCGCTCGTATCGTAGACGCAATGCCGCTCACCGTTGGTCAGCGCGATTTCGCGCATCGGCACCCGGATAGAAGGATCGGAACCGCTCACATAGATCTTGCGTGAACCGGTGGTCTGTTTTTCATGTTGTGTGATCATTGTAGATACTCCCTGCGCCGGCATTACCCGGATCAAGTGAAACGGTCGGCGATCATCGCCCTCTCAGCCCGCGTTTCGAGCTCCCGTGAAGGTAATCACCAGGAGTTTGCCGGGCTTGAGCACATTCCCGTCTGCGTCGTGACGTATGTCTGACGCGATAGGTCGGGGAAAGGTCCCCGCGCGAGCATATGCGATACTTCTGGGAGCGCAGCTCGCAGTGGGTGCAGCGGCTATCTTTGCGAGATATGCCCTGAGGGGCGCCGAACCTTTGGCAGTTTGCGCGCTCCGGCTCATCCTCGCAAGCGCAATCTTCCTGGGCATCGCGCTCTTGCGGACTGAGGAACGTCGTGCGATCACACAGCGCGAAAATATGTTGTTGCTGTTCGCCGGGGTTGCGCTGGCGCTTCACTTTGCCGGCTGGGTTTGGTCGCTCCAATTTACCAGCGTCGCCGTTTCGACGCTGCTCGTTTGCTCATCACCTATTTGGACTGCAGCCTACGACTCGGTAGTGCATCGGCGAACGCTGCCGCGACTGGGGTGGTTTGGATTTTGTTGCGGAGCAATCGGACTTGCGATGGTTTTGCACTCAGGTACGACGCGGGTCCCTAT
>JALZBG010000232.1:0-1718 GCA_030947645.1 Vulcanimicrobiota bacterium
CGCGAACGCAAGCACGTGCAACATCGCGCTCCACCGAGCTCCCGTACGTCAGCCAAGAGCCGAGCGCAACGCTGGACACCTTCACACCGGAATTACCGAGGGCACGATACCGCATTACATAGCTTCTTTCTTAGACGCGGGGAACTCGATAGAGGACGAGTCGCTCGAAGAACCGCAGGAAACGCATCCACCATTCCTCGCGGAGCACGATTGGCTCTGTAAGAATGACCTTCATCCCGAACAACTTCGCGCCCAGGACGTCGGTGAACAATTGATCGCCGATGACGACGGTAGAGCGCCGATCGGTCTCGATTAGGCGCATCGCCCGTAAAAAACCGCGAGGCGAGGGCTTTCGAGCGTTGGGAATACACGGGATGTCGAGATGGAGCGCGACGTTGCGCGCCCACGAGGTCGCGTTGTTGGTCACCATGACGACCTTGAAGCCCCGCTCTGCGGCGTCGCGAACCCACTGAGTGACCGCCTGCTCGGGGGCTTCGATTCGATATCCGACCAGTGTGTTATCCAAATCAACAATAACGCCGACGATCCCATCTTTTTGTAAAACCTCGAACGAGATGTCGCTGATGCGGTTGGCGAACGACGTCGGGCGCAGCCAACCGCCTTTCCACTTCATTTCGTGGCGGGACGGGTGTCGGCGCGTGGTGGAGCAAACACCGTGATCGCCTTCGGCAAGACTTTAAAAGTGGCCGGCGTTTGGGTCGCGTGTTCCCCGTCTGCAAAAACATCGCGCGGACGGGTTGTGCGTACCACAAACTCCGTTGCGCGCCGGCTGCGCACACCCTGGGCGCCAGACATTTCTTGCTTCATCAATTTTCCGAGCATGGGCACAACTTCTCGCCAGTGACGAAATTCCAGGCTGTACAAATCAAGGAAGCCATCGTCGATAGCGGCGTCTTTGTTGGTGATGAACCCGCCGAAGTGATGGCTGTTGGCCACGGTCAGTTGAACCGTCCGAAACCCCTCTTGCTTGCCGTCATACTGAATGTGTGCGTGAAACGGACGGCTGTAGCGCAACGTCGCGAGAGTCGTTCCCACGATCGCAAGGAACCCAAAACGCCGTTTTACCTCCGTGGTTTGACGTCGAGCGATGTGCGTGCTGAGTCCAACGCTGGCTTCGTTGATAAAATGCTTTCCGTTGACCCAACCCACGTCAAGTTGCAGTTGTTCGCCGCCGGCGATGATGTCGCAGGCTTCTCGCAAGTCCACTGGCACTTCCAGGGTCTTGGCAAGGTCGTTGAACGTGCCCAGCGGCAGTATTCCCATCGGCAGCTTACTTTCGATTAACCCGTCCATCATCGAGATCAGCGTGCCGTCGCCTCCGCCGACGATAACGCACTCCACGTTGCCGCGTTGCGCGAGCATGATGCGTTTGGCCGATTTGGCATCCGGTGCGTTTTCCTCGACCAATTCGAAGTTTCGTTGGCGCAGCAGCGCGAGGATCGAATCATAACGCTCGTGCCCGCGGCGAGAGTTCGTATTGATCAACAGCAAAGCACGCTTAGCCATATAGTCCTCATCGGCTACCCGAAATGAACCGCCATCAAACGTTGTTCTTGCGCGGACCCAAAACCATTTTCGTTTCCCGAACGTCTGGATTGCCCGGGAAATGGAGCTCTGTGGTGCCGGCTACCCGCGCTCAAAGACCGATTGTCCAATGAAACGCAGAAATCGATGACCGACGGCCGATAACCGAAAGA
>JALZBG010000232.1:1728-2884 GCA_030947645.1 Vulcanimicrobiota bacterium
GATGTTCGATCCCATTCCCGCCATACCGTTGGCCGTCTGCGCGGCTGCGTTGTCCTGCATTTGGTTGGTGCGGCGCCGTAACGCTCAGAAAATGGGAATCGAAGGGGTATTTTTCAAGAACACACGCCTTGTGGAAAGCGAGGCTGCACTGGCCGCGTCCCAACGGATCGCGCACCTCGGCAGCTTCGACCATAACATCGGTTCCAATGTGCGGACCTGGTCGGAGGAACTGTATCGCATCTATGGCGTGCCGGTGGACAAAGCGTTCAGCAAGGACGGTCTTTCGCGGTTCGACCACCCCGAGGATGCGCAAGCCGTTCGAGAGACTGTAGAAAATGCGCGCATCGCGCGTACTCCATACCGTATCGATCACCGCATCGTTCGGGCGGATGGTGCGATTCGCTATGTTCAGGAACAGGGCGATTGGCTCTGCGATCCGGAGGGCAACGTAACGTGCAACCTCGGTACGGTCTTAGATATTAGCGACCGCAAGATCGCCGAAGAGGCGCTCGTACACCTCGCATATCACGACACGCTAACGGGTCTTCCGAACCGCGCTCGCTTGGCGCAACATCTCAGCGCACTGCTCTCAAGTTGTGACGGTACCACTGCGCTTCACGCGGTTCTCTTTATCGACCTTGACCGCTTCAAACTCATCAACGACACTCTGGGGCACCGGTTCGGCGATGATATTCTCCAAGCGGTTGCTGCGCGGTTTCGACATACATTACGTGACAAAGACATCGTTGCCCGGCCCGGCGGCGATGAATTCATCATTGTTTTCACGGACGTGCGGGACAAGCTTGAAGTTGAGAAGCTGGCTGGGCGCATTTTGGAAGTCTTCAAGAGTTCGTTCGCAGTCGCGGGTCACGAACATTTTGTATCCGCCAGCATCGGCATTAGCCTGTTCCCGGAGGATGGGGTGGATGTTGATTCGCTACTGCGGCGCGCGGACGCCGCGATGTACGCCGCGAAGGCAGTGGGCGGAAACAGCTACCACTTTTACACGACGAACATGCAGCGCTCGGCGGCGCGCCGTTTTCGCATAGAGAGCGCGCTGCACCGCGCGCTTGAAAAAAACCAATTTCGCATGCATTATCAACCACTGCTGAGCGTAGGAACCGGGAATATCGCGGCAACGGAAGCCCTGCTACGC
>JALZBG010000022.1 GCA_030947645.1 Vulcanimicrobiota bacterium
ATTAAATATAAAATCGCCCGCAATAAATCTGTCGAGGAATGGCGCGGGCGGCGGCGTTGGCGCAGTCGGCGGACTGGCTGGAGGTGCCGACGTCACCGGCGCGGGGGGTGCCCCGGGTGCCGATGGCGCTGCGGGTAGGTACCGAACGACCACCGTTCTTCTTTCCGGAACCCACTGTACATAAGCGCCCATACCTTCGGAGATAACGCGCACTGGAACAACCACTTGTCCTTGATAGATTTCTGGGGGAACATCGAGCGGTCGGCTCTCACCGTTGATAGTGACCTGCGGTCGGCCAACTGTTACTTTGACGTCCGATCCAGGTTTGCTCACATCGGCAGTTCTGGTGGCGGGATCATATGTTACCGTCGCGCCCATTTGCTCAAACATTGAACGCAGCGGAATTAAGATGGTGCCGCCGCGTACCAGGGCGGCTAGTACGCGGCCCTGTTTTAGTCTGTCGGGTTTCGAGTAGACGTGATGATCGTTGAACAGAATCGGCACCTCGCCGGATGGGGCTACGCCAAAATGCGCAGCTGGTAAAGCGCTCGCAGCAGGGGCCGGCATCGCCGTCGCGGTTGCTTGGGCCACCGGAACGGCGATGCGCACGGGAGCGGCAACCGCATAAGATCCAACGCCGCCAATTAGGAGCGCGACAAGGATCCCGCTGCGCAATCTTTTCACAATGATATCCTCACATGGAAAGTAGTGACCGGTGTAATTGCGCACTACGTTCCGCGAACAACGTGTAATTCCTTAGCTCAACTGTTAAATAAAGTGCATAATAAGCAAATACTACGAAGCTTTTACATTTGCGTACGCGTGTTGCCGCCGGACAAAGAATCAAACAGAGGAGCCGGCCGCCCTTCTTTCGAGTACGTGCGTTCCTTGGGTTTCGGCAACATGCGATCGGCTCGGTCGCCGAATTGGGTGCGCAGCATTTCCTCGAACATTTCTGCATTGACGACCGCCTGCCCGCGGCGATGGTTATTGAAGAATGCCAGGGTCTGTTTTACCTCGAGCTCGACGTCGGTAACGCGCTGCGTCCACGGCTTAAGCTCCTCGGCCGAATACAGGTAATCGTAACGAGTTACGTTATCGCCCCGCCACCATTGGTCGTAGTTTCTTCCGTGAAAACGGACGTATCCAACCTCGCTGGTCACATCGGCGCCCGGTCGCATCAGCGACTTAAACTGTGGGCCATCAACGTTGCACCAGCCGATCCTTAGCTTTGTCAGCAAGTCGATGGTGGATGAGCTTTGCCACTCGCGATTTCTAAACTCGGCAACCAACTGAATATCCGGTATCGCCGCGCGCAAATTGCGAATGTACTCTTCCGCTCTTGTATCCGGTTTGAATGAGTTCGGAAATTGCATAAGCGCGCACACGAATTTTCGGCGCTCTACTAGCGGTTGAATGCTTTCACGAAATAGGTGAACATCGTCGTGGATTGTTAGCGCCGCTTCCTTGGGCAAGTGCGTGGCGCTACCCGGCAGCTTTGCGCAAAACTTAAAATGATCGGGCGTCCGTCTGTCCATCGAGGAAAACGTTGCCGCTGAAAAGACGTTGTAGTAGGTTGCGTCGATTTCTACTGCCGAAAAATGCCGCGCATAATAGGGCAACATCTGGTGGTTTTTTACGCCCTTCGGGTAGAATGGCCCCACCCAGTCTTTATACGAGTAGCCGCACGTGCCGATATAAATCACTGCGGAGAAGAGCTAGCCGGCAGCGCCCTCTGTACCACTTGGGTCGTTCGTCAGCGCTCCTTGCGAGGCGAGTTCGGGTACACTCTCTACAGAAGTTTGCCGCAGCGAAAGAATGCCTAGTGCGCCGGCGATGCCTCCCGCGAGTGCCAACCACCCGAGCCACGGTCTGTGTATTTTCGAAACACCGAGAAGCCTGTCGACGGAAAGGCGCCCGTACCCCAGGTTTGCAAACATCAGCGCGGCTACCGAGTTCATTACATTCAGTTCGTACCCGCCGTTGGCGGCAAAAAAGCCGTTCTTCTTATGGACCGCTTCGCTGGCGACAATCATGACCGAGACCATCATCGCGGGGCCAAGTGGTCCCAGGGCTCCCAACGCCATAAGCGTACCGCCCGTGAGTTCCGTTAAAGCGACCGCTTTGGCAAATTGTTCAGGCGGCTCAAAGCCCAGCGAATGCATCATTTGCGCCGTACCTTGTAACCCTGGACCATCCATCCAGCCAAAGTACTTTTGGGTGCCGTGCGCCGCCCAGGCACCGCCGACAGTCAAACGAGATGCCAGTAGAGCCGTGTCGACCAGCGCGGATTCCGTGTTCACTTTTTCGCAATGGCCTTTTTTCGAACACCAACCGTCTTCTTCGGACCCTTACGCGTGCGGCTGTTTGTTTTTGTACGCTGACCGCGTACCGGTAACCCCCGCCGATGACGCAAGCCGCGGTAGGAACCGATATCTCCTAGACGCTTGATGTGCCCGGCGACTTCACGCCGCAGATCGCCTTCGACCTTGATGATACCGTCGATCGCGTCCCGCAGTCGTTTTTCTTCTTCTTCAGACAGGGCTTTCACACGCGTGTTGGGATCAACCCCCGTCGTTGCAAGCAATTTCTGCGCCGTCGGAAGACCGATGCCAAATATGTAGGTCAGTGCGACCTCAATACGTTTTTCGCGTGGAAGATCAATACCGGCAATACGCGCCATTTATTCTCCTTAACTTTTCTTTCGAATCCTGTTTGCCTTGGCACCATGCTTCGAAGAGCTCACCATGACATAGGGCCACTGATCGCCCGCGATCTTGACCTTCCTTCGCTTGTATCCTGAGCCTATCTCTTGTCATCCTGAGCCTATCTCTTGTCATCCTGAGCCTATCTCTTGTCATCCTGAGCCTATCTCTTGTCATCCTGAGCCTGTCGAAGGAGCTATCCCTGCACTTGCTTGTGCTTGGGATTAACCTCGCAGATGACCCGAACTCTTCCTTCGCGACGGATTATTTTGCATTTTTCGCAAATCTTTTTTACAGACGGCCTAACTTTGATTTAAAATCGCTCCGGGCCCAGGTCTTGGGCGCCTTAATCATTTAGCTTCCCTCGAGATCCCCGCGGGACACCTCAAGGTACCTGAGGTTGCCTTGTTTCGGCCGGTTTTATTTGTATCGATACGTAATCCGCCCGTGCGTTAGATCGTATGGCGATAGCTCCACTAGAACCCGATCCCCCGGTAAGATGCGAATGAAATTCATCCGGATCTTTCCCGACACGTGCGCCAGCACTTTATGTCCATTCGCGAGCTCCACCCGGAACATCGCGTTGGGCAGCGGTTCGACAATCGTGCCCTCCACCTCTATGGCCTCTTCTTTCGGAGTGGCCGTTGAAGCGGCACGGTCCGCTTTTTTTTTCCGCCTGTCCGGTCGGTTTTGATTGCCGCGACGTCCTCGAGCCAACTACACCTCTGCTCTGGTTTCGATCACGCTGCCATCTCCTCTTTCGGTCTGTAGCGATGCACGTCGTCGTGCTCGGCAATGTCGCGCAATGTAAGAATGCGTGGTCCCTCATCCGTGATGGCAATCGTGTGCTCGAAGTGCGCTGCCAGCTTACCATCCGCGGTGACGACTGTCCAGCCGTCGCGCAGGGTTTCCACCGAGTACGCGCCATCGGTAATCATGGGTTCAACCGCTAAGACGAGGCCGGGCCGAAGCTCGATGCCCTGCCCGGGAGCGCCGTAATTGGGAACTTGCGGCTCTTCGTGCATCTTTGTGCCGATACCATGACCGACCAAATCGCGCACGACTCCATAACCGTGTTCCTCTGCGTGCGTTTGCACCGCGTGCCCGATATCCGAGAGGTGCCGGCCTCGATGCATCTGCGCTATTCCCAGCATCAAACATTCCTGCGTCACCCGGCACAGGCGCTGCGCCGAACGTGAAACGCTTCCGATCGGGATCGTGACCGCACTGTCGCTGACGTATCGCTCAAATGTGGTGCCGATGTCAATGGAAAGCAGATCGCCGTCCTTCAATACGTAACTGCTGGGGATGCCGTGAACTACTTGATCGTTTACCGATGTACAAATCGAGCACGGAAAGCCGCTGTATCCTTTGAAGGTGGGCAGTCCGCCCATCTTGCGAATTGAGCTTTCCGCCAAGACGTCTAAATCGGCCGTCGTTATGCCCGGACGCGCGGCCTTAATTAACACCGAGAGTGTCTTCGAGGTGATTTTCCCGCTCCGGCGCATCGTTTCGATCTCGCGGGCCGACTTGATCGTAATCAGGTCGGCACGCTTTCTGGGTCCAGGGCGTCTTCGATTTCCTGCGTCACGTGCGCGACGTCGAGCAGCCCGTCCACTTCAATGAGGGTCCCCGCATCGCGGTAATATTGAATCAGCGGACTCGTTTGTTCTTCGAAGACGTCGAGGCGTTTGCTCACAGTTTCAGCGCTATCGTCCTCGCGCTGCATCAAGGGGCCACCGTCATCGTCGTCGACTCCAGGACTGAGCGGCGGATTGGAGACGCTATTGTAGGTGCGCCCGCTGCGAGGGTTCGTCCATCGTGATGCCAGCCGCTGTATCAGCGTTTGCCGGTCTGCTTTGAAGTAGATTACCGCCGTCAACGACAACCCCTTATCCGCGAGAAACCTATCGAACGCCTGCGCTTGCGCCACCGTACGTGGAAAGCCGTCCATCACGAACCCGCGGTTCTCGCCCAACTCCGCCTCGATCATCTTGATAATGATCTCATCGGGAACGAGCCCCCCGCTCGCCACATAGCGTTGCGCGCTTTTCCCTAGGTCGCTTTCAGTCTGAATGTGGTCCCGCAAAATGTCGCCGGTGGAAATTTGAGGAGCGCCGAAACGCCGTTCCAGCGCGCGCGCTTGCGTACCCTTGCCCGAGCCTGGCGGACCCAGCATCACCACGCGAATCGAATCTTCCGCGCTTTGAACGCTCATCGCTTGATGAAACCACGGTAATCGCGCATCGCTAAGCGCGCTTCAATTTGCGTCATCGTGTCGAGGGCAACGCCAACGACGATCAATAGCGAGGTCGATCCCAAGTAAAAGGTCGTTACGCCGAGATTTCTCTGCAGGAGCGATGGTAAGACGGAAAGCAGGCCCAAGTAAATAGCCGCTGCCGTCGTGATGCGCAGCAGGATGCGATTGATATAGTCGACCGTCGGTTGGCCCGGCCGGATGCCGGGAATAAACGACCCACTCTTCTTGAGATTGTCGGCGATATCACGCGTGTTAACGACGATGGCGCTATAAAAGAACGTGAAAACCACCACTAACAGAAAATAGACCACGTTGTACAAAACGGAATTCGGGCTGAAGTTGGCCTGTAAGAAGCCGGCGACGCTGGCCATGACCCCAGTTTGAGTGCCCCGCCCGAACCACGAAAGCGCCTGTTGAGGCAGCAACAGAATGGAAATCGCAAAGATAATTGAGATCACGCCGGCATTGTTAAGACGCAGGGGAATGTATGACGATCTACCTGCAAACATCTTCCTGCCCACAACGCGGCGAGCTTGCTGCACCGGAACGCGCCGCTGGCCCTGATACAGAAAAATGATGGACACAATCGTCACCAGCGCGATCGCGATGAAGAGCACCAGGCTCAACACATTGATGCCGCCCTTCGAACTGAGCTGCACCGTTTCCTGAATATATTTCGGATACCGTAAAACGATTCCGATGAAAATGATCAGCGACACGCCGTTACCGATGCCTTTGTCGGAGATCTGCTCCCCCAGCCACATCAAAAACATGGTGCCGGCAACCATCGTCAGCACTACGAAGACCAAGAACAACGTGGAACTGTCGTAGAACACGCCTGAATTGCGCATTGCGATCGACATAAACAACGCTTGCACGGCCGCCAGCACGATAGTGAGCCAACGCGTATACTGACTGATTTTTTTTCGGCCTTCCTCGCCGCCTTTTTTAGCCAGTTCTTCGAGCTGCGGCAACACCACCGTCATCAGTTGCATGATGATGGACGCATTGATGTATGGCGTAATTCCCATTGCGATAACGGACAGGCGCTGTAGCGCACCGCCCGAAAGAAAACCTAGAAAACTGTAAAAGCTGCCACTCTCCAAAAGCTTTTGCCAACGCGCAACGTCCACATTGGGTACCTGAATGTGGATCATAAAGACGAATACCGCGAACGCAAAGAGCACAAATAGAACGCGTTTGCGGATGTCGGGAACCAGGAGCGCCGCGCGCAGATTGTTGAGCAACTAGTGTGCCGCTCCCTCCGCTTCGCTTTCGAGTGTCGCGCCGGCTGCCGTTAGTGCTTCTCGGGCGGTGCGCGAGAAGACAACACCGCGGAAGCGCAAACCGGCCGGCACTGTTTTGCCGGCTTTGGAACCGCCCAATACCTTTACACCATCCCCGGAGTGCTCGACAATACGCGCGACCTTGAGCGTCTCTGGATTCACCTCGACGGAATTATCCCAATCCGTGAGGTCCACCAGGTTGACGATTGCATATTTGCTCCGAAAATGGCCGATATCGCGAGCCTTCTGCGAGTAGCCCCGGCGGTGAGGCAGGCGCCGGGCCCACGGCGTCTGACCGCCCTCGAACGCCGGCCCCTTGCCGCCGCCCGAACGCACCGTTTGTCCTTTTCCGCCCTCGCCTGCAGTTTTTACCATGCCGGAACCGTGGCCACGCCCAACCCGTGTGCGCTTGGGCCGGGATCCGGCGTTGGGTTTTACGGAAGCCAGCTTCAATACGAATGCGTTGAACGCACCCAAACCAGGCCCGCGGTCGACCTTTGGTGCCGCCGTCTTGGTGGCGCTCGCTCTTCGGGCCGGCTTTTTTGCAGTTGGTGCCTTTTTTCGTGCCATCTTAATCCTTATGCGAACAGTTCTGCGACCGAACGGTCGCGCGACTTCGCAACCTGTTCGGCAGTTCTCAGCGAACGCAGAGCCTCGATGGTCGCGTACACCACATTGATGGGATTGGCACTTCCCAGCGACTTGGTCAAAATATCGTGAATGCCGGCAAGTTCCAATACGGCACGCATCGGGCCGCCGGCGATGACGCCGGTACCGGGAGAAGCGGGCTTGAGTAGCACGCGTCCTGCCCCAACCTGCTTGGTCACTTCGTGCGGGATGGTACGTTCGACCATGGGAACCGTGATGAACTTCTTTCTAGCAGCTTCAACGGCTTTGCGAATCGCCTCCGGTACTTCTCCGGCCTTGCCAATTGCAAAACCGACTCGTCCTTTTCGGTCGCCAACAACCACCAGAGCGCTAAAGCTGAAACGCTTTCCGCCCTTGACCACTTTTGCAACGCGGTTAACGCGCACGACGGTCTCTTCAAAACCCGAGTTATCGCGATCCCGGCCACCTCTGTAGTTCATCTACTGCGCCGTTCCGTAAATGACACAAAGCGCAGGCGATTGTTTGTCGCCATAAGGAGCGAAGAATGGCAGCGCCATTTGAGCGAGGCGCGACGTGGCGGCGGCGGAAAAGCGGCAAGTGACTATCACGGCATTTACGAGGCGGTACATTAAAACTCCAATCCCGCTTCGCGGGCACTATCGGCCAGCGCTTTGACGCGGCCGTGATACTTCAAACCGCTCGTGTCGAAAATAACCTGAGCGATGCCGGCCGCCTTCGCTTTCTGAGCAATGGCCATGCCGACCTTACGAGCAGCTTCAAGGTTCGTTCTGGACTGCAATCCTGCGGCCAGCTCGGTATTGCGTGTCGAGGTGGAGAGCATGGTATGTCCGCGGGTGTCATCTACCACGGTTGCGTAGATGTGGTGTAACGTGCGGCGCACCAGCAGCCGCGGACGCGCGACCGTCCCCGCCACCTTCCGCCGCAGGCGGCGATGTCGTTTTTGTCGCGAAAAGTCTTTGGACATGGTCGGCATTACTTTTTACCGGCCTTGCCGGCTTTGCCGAGTTTCTTTCGCACCGTTTCGCCTTCGTATCGTATCCCTTTGCCTTTATACGGCTCGGGACGACGCAAGTCGCGAATTTCGGCAGCAACCTGGCCCACTTGTTGTTTATCGATGCCATCGATATGGATTCGAGTGGTACCTTCTACCGTAAATGAAACGCCTCGCGGCGGTGCGTACGAGATCGGGTGTGAGAAGCCGAGCGTTAGGTTTAATCTTTCTCCCGTCTTGGCAGCGCGGTAGCCCACCCCTTGAATTTCCAGACTTTTGCGAAAGCCCTTGGTAACGCCGGCAACCATGTTGTCAATGAGCGTCCGCGTCAAACCATGTGCCGCGCGGGCTTCTTTCGCATTGCCGTTACGTTCGACGATGACCTTACCGTCATCGACTCGCAAGCGGACATGTGAAAGGACGCGCTGACGAAGCTCACCTCTGGGGCCTTTCACGTGAACTTCGTTCTCCCCGAGATTGACGGCGACGCCGCTAGGAATTGCGACCGGCAACCTTCCTATTCTAGACATTCCTCACCATACGTACGCCAGCACCTCGCCGCCGTAGCCTTCCTTCTTTGCCCGCTTTCCCGACATGATGCCTTTGGACGTGGAGATAATTACCAATCCCAGGCCGCCTAGCACGCGCGGGATCTCTGTTTTATTGGTGTAGACGCGCAAGCCGGGGCGGCTAATTCTCCGCAGGCCGGTGATAACTTTTTCCTTTTCTGGGCCGTACTTGAGAGTGATGCGCAGCACTCCTTGCGGGCCTTCGTTGACCTGCGCGAAATCGTTGATGAAGCCCTCGTCCTTAAGGATGCGCGCAACGGATTTCTTCATCCGGGACGCCGGAATATCCACCGACTCGTGGTTTGCAGTATTCGCGTTGCGAATGCGCGTGAGCATGTCGGCGATCGGATCGGTGATGACTCCCATTTACCTTCTCGCTCCCATTACCACGATGCCTTGGTGATGCCGGGAATGTTGCCTTTATGGGCGTTCTCGCGAAAGCAAATACGGCACATGGCAAACTTTCGCAGATAGCCCCGCGGCCTGCCACACATGCGGCAACGATGGTGATTGCGCACGTTGAACTTCGCCGGAAGTTTTGATTGTTCGATCAGTGCAGTTTTCGCCATTACCGTCCTTTTTGCAACGGCAAGCCCATTGCCGTAAGAAATTCAGTAGCTTCCTCGTCGTTTCTCGCGGAGGTCACAATGACGATATCCATCCCGCGTGCCTTATCCACCTTATCGAAATTGATTTCGGGAAAGACGAGTTGCTCGCGCAACCCCATGTTGTAGTTGCCACGCCCATCGAAAGATTTGCGCGGCAACCCCCGGAAGTCGCGAATGCGCGGAAGTACGATATTGAACAGCTTGTCAAGGAAGATGTACATGCGCTGCCCACGCAACGTCACTTTGGCGCCGATATTCATGCCTTCGCGCAGCTTAAATGCCGCAATCGACTTTTTAGCCTTGGTGACAACTGGCTTCTGACCGCTAATGGCCTGTAGTTCGCTAGCGGCGGTATCCAGAATTTTCGAGTTGCTGATCGCCTCTCCAACACTCATGTTGATAACGACCTTTTCTAACCTAGGTACTTGATGAACGTTTTTATAACCGAAGCGTTCGCGCATTGCCTTACGAACGTCGTTGCGGTATTTTTCCTGCAAACGTGCTGCCGGCATCATTTCTCCTTCATGGACTCGCGCGCGGGTTCGCCACAGCGAACGCAGATGCGCTGAGAAACGGCGTCGGTTACTTTGCGCTTAAGACGGGCCGGCGCGTTGCACTTGGCGCAAACGTACATCAGAGCAGAGAGGGGCAGCGGCGCTTCTTTTTCAAGAATGCCTCCAGGACGCTGGCGGTCGCCCGCACCCTTGGTGTGGCGCTTCACGACGTTGAGGCCTTCGACCGTTGCTTTGGCCGCGCGCGGAAATACGGCTTTCACCGTGCCGCGTTTCCCCTTTTCCTTGCCGCGGCGCAGCATCACCGTGTCACCCTTAAGAATATTGCGTTTAACGGCATTTCGCATTAGAGAACCTCTGGTGCCAAGGAAGCGATCTTTAAAAAACCACGATCGCGCAGTTCGCGCATGACGGGTCCGAACACACGTGTGCCGCGCGGATCCAGGTTATCTTTTTCACCCTTGATGATCACGCAGGCGTTGTCGTCGCACTTGATCACCGAACCATCCGCGCGGCGCATCGGCTGCGAGCAGCGCACGACAACCGCTTTCACGACCTGGCCTTTTTTCACCGCGGCGCCCGGAATCGCGCTTTTCACCGTGCCGACGATGACATCGCCCACGTGCGCGTACGGATGGCGGCTGCCGCCGGACACGTGGATGCACAACAGCTCTCGCGCGCCGGAATTATCGGCTACCTTGAGACGGGTTTCTTGTTGAATCATTTTGCCTTTTCGACGATCTCAACCAGTCGCCAGCGCTTCTCGCGAGAGAGCGGACGGCATTCCATGATGCGCACGATGTCGCCCGGCCCCGCTGCATTGTGTTCGTCGTGTGCCTTAAAACGGACCGATTTGCGCACGATCTTTCCGTAGACCGGATGCGGAACGCGCGTTTCGCTCACCACTACGATCGTCTTGTCCATCTTGCTGGATGCGACACGGCCTTGCTTGATCCGGCGGGCATGCCGTCGCGGCGCGTCGCCGCCGGAAACTGGTACGCTCGCCTCATCACGCTGCTCCATTCGTGCCCTCGCTAAGGCGTTTTTCGCACAGTGCAGTTTGGATTTGCGCATAGCTGCGGCGCATGGCACGAATCTTGGTAAAGTCCGAAAGATGACCGGTACGCAAGGCAAAACGCAGGTTGAATAGTTCCTCTTTCGCCTCGCGAGCACGCCGCTGCAACTCCGGGATCGTTAGGGTGCGCAGATCGCGCAGCTCGTTCTTTTTCATGCTTCTCCTTCGGAGCGAGCGACGATTTTCGTGCTGATCGGCAATTTAGCGGCGGCCAATCGCAACGCTTGACGGGCTACAGCATCGTCAACGCCGGAAAGTTCGAAGAGCACTCTTCCGGGCCGGATGACTGCAACCCAAAATTCCGGATTTCCCTTTCCCGAACCCATGCGCGTTTCAGCGGGCTTCTTCGTTACGGACTTATCGGGGAAAATCTGTATCCAAACTTTGCCGCCACGCTTGATGTGACGCGTCATCGCAATGCGCGCCGCTTCAATTTGGCGGTTGGTCATCCAGCACGGCTCGAGCGCCTGCAAACCGTACTCGCCGAAGGTCAATGCATTGCCGGAATGGGCTTTCCCGCGCATCCGGCCGCGGTGCACGCGGCGCCATTTCACGCGTTTGGGCGTTAACATTTATTCGGAACTTTCTGTCGTGGGAGCACTAGGCAGGGGCGCGCCTTGAGGTCCTGACTCCTTAGGGCTATCGCTTTCGCTGGGCAAAGGCGTGGTATCAGGCTGCTCCCGCTGCGGCTCTTCCGTCAGGGGATTCGGCTGCTCGTTCCTCGGCTCGCTCCCGCCGTCGCTCGGCACATGCGCCTGTGCCTCTGCCGAGTCGGCCGTCTCAGCAACACCCATGTCATCCTGATCTTGTCGAAGGACGCTCGCTTGCAATACTTGCGTAGCACCGGGCGCCTGAGCCACATCGCTGGGCGCGCTGGGTGCTTCCTCGATGTTCGGCCTCTGACCAGGCCGGGCGGAGCCGCGGTTGCGCTCGCCGCGACGATCGCGGAACGTTGCCCGATCGCCGCCAGAGGTAACTCGCTCGTGACGCGCGTGTTGCTCGGGCCGGACCTGGTCCGGCAAAACTTCCCCTTTATAGATCCAAACTTTTACGCCGATGCGCCCAAAGGTAGTGAACGCTTCCACGTGCGCGTAGTCAATGTCCGCGCGAAGCGTATGCAGCGGCACTTTACCATCATGGTTGCGCTCTGAACGCGCAATTTCGGCGCCCCCTAGGCGTCCGGAAATCTGCACCTTCACGCCGCGTGCTCCGGCCCTCATCGTACGCATAATGGCTTGCTTCATGGCGCGCCGAAACGCAATTCGCTTTTCCAACTGGTCGACGATATTCTGTCCGACTAACCGCGCATCGGTCTCAGGCTGCCGGATTTCCATGACGTTAACCTGCACGTTTTTGCCGGATAGTTGCTCCAAACTCTTACGAATTTCGTCGATACCGACACCGCGCTTACCGATGATGATTCCCGGTTTTGCAGTGTGCACTATGACGCGTACTTGATTGGTGCGCCGCTCAACTTCCACTTTGCTAATGGCTGCCGGCCTCGTCCAGCGGCTAAAATACTTGCGAATCGCCACATCTTCATGCAACCAGTCTTTATAGTGCTTTTTCTCAAACCAGCGGCTATCCCAAGTACGCGTGATGCCGAGGCGCAAACCGACCGGATGAATTTTCTGCCCCATTATTCCTCCGCCGCTTTCGCGGTTGACTTCTTGCGCTTGGGTGCCGCCTTTGCGCGCGCGGTTTTTTTCCTCGAGGTTTTCTTGCTCGATGCTTCAGGCGAGCCGGTACCTCCGCGGAGCGACTTCTGCGTCATTGATATGGATGCGCCGCTGCGTTGTTTCGGCACGCGTTTCGGAGGTGCGCCCACCGCAACGGTTACGTGTGCCATGCGCTTGCGCTTGAAGTTCGCCCGCCCTTGGGCTCGGGGATCGAGCCGCTTGGTGAAACGGCCACCCGGTCCACCGTCGACGGTGATGCGCGTCACAAAGAGGCCGTCGGTATTCATGTCGTGGTTGTTTCCGGCGTTCGCAACGGCGCTGCGGAGGAGCTTTTCGATGGGCTCTGCAGCAAAAACGCCGCTAAACTTTAGCAGGATGAGTGCTTCGCGCACGCTTCTTCCGCGGATGGCGTCGGCAACGCGGCGTAACTTGCGTGGACCCACTCGGGCAAACTTCAAGTGCGCCACCGCTTCCGTTTTCAGCTCCTTGACGACGGCCATTATTTCACTGCACTCTTGTCGCCACCGCTGCCGTGACCGCGGAAGGTACGGGTGGGGGCAAACTCACCGAGCTTATGACCGACCATATTTTCCGTTACGAAGACCGGAATGTGCGCTTTGCCATTGTGCACCGATATGGTATGGCCCACCATTGCAGGAACGATGGTCGACGCCCGGCTCCAGGTCTTAATGACGCGCTTTTCGCGGGACTCATTCATCTTTTCGATTTTTCCGATCAGATGTTCCGCAACAAACGGACCCTTGCGAAGACTGCGGCCCATTATAGACGCTCCACTGTGCGCGTGTCGATCATTTAATCCCACGCTTTCTTACAATCATCGAGCGCGTGCGCTTGTTGCGCCGCGTCTTTTTACCCATCGTCATCTGGCCCCACGGGGTAGTCGGCGGTCGCCCGGAGGTTGAACGCGCTTCACCTCCACCATGGGGATGGTCAACCGGATTCATCGCGATGCCGCGAACGCTGGGACGTTTTCCGCGAAGACGCTGCCTGCCAGCTTTTCCGACGATTTCGTTCTCGTGATCCACGTTGCCGAGTTGACCAATCGTCGCGCGACACACGATTGCTACGCGCCGGACCTCACCCGACGGCATGCGAACTTGTGCGTAGTCACCTTCCTTGGCCATAAGTTGCGCAGCGCCGCCGGCGCTGCGAACAAGCTTGGCCCCTTGGCCCGGACGCAATTCGATGTTGTGGATGACGGTACCGAGCGGTATGTTTCTAATCGGCAAACAGTTTCCAGTCTTGATATCAGCCTTCTCGCCGGACTCCAGCATGTCGCCGATCTTCAGGCCGGCCGGCGCCAAAATATAGCGCTTTTCTCCGTCCCTGTAGTGCAGCAATGCGATGCGAGCCGAGCGATTTGGATCGTATTCAATGGTTGCCACTTTACCGGGTACTGCATCCTTTTGACGCTTGAAGTCGATGATGCGGTACATCTTCCGATAACCGCCGCCTTTGTGACGAACGGTAATGTGTCCATTGAAATTACGGCCGGAATGCTTTTTGCGCACTTCAGTGAGTGACTTCTGCGGCTCGCATTTGCTGAGATCCGAGAAATCCATGGTCGTCATAAAGCGGCGTCCCGCACTAGTGGCTTTGTATTTCTTAACCGGCATGGATCAAGTCCACCTATTGCTCAAAATAGTTCACACCGCCCAGCTCGATTTTTTGACCCGGCTTGAGCGTGACCACAGCTTTTTTCCAGTCGGATTGTTTTCCGGACGTCCGAACGCCACGCCGTGCGAAGTTCTTGCTCTTCCCGCCGACATTGACTGTATTCACCTTGACGACGTTGACCTTAAATATTTCTTCAATCGCATGGCGGATCTCGGTCTTTGTCGCTCTCGGATGGACTTCAAAGGAGTATTGCTGTGCGGCGGCGTTGCTCATCGATTTTTCGGTGATGCGAGGTGCAACTATGACATCGCGGGCCTCCATTACGATGCCACGGTCTGTCGCACCGAAAGCGCAGCGACTATTTCGTCGTACGCTGCCACCGTTAAGATCAGGCGATCGAACCGTAGGATGTCTTTGACGTCCAATGCGCCCCCGTTGGTCACGGCCACTTTTTGGAGGTTTCCGGCGATTTTGTGCAGCTGCTGCCCAATCTCAGACTCGTTGTGAGAGAACACGACAAGGCTCCGAGGACCTTGTTTTGGGGCCCTCGCACTGCCGAAGAGCAGCGCTGCGAAGTCGCGAGTTTTCGTGATGTCAAATGACGCCGTATCCAAAATGGTTACCGCGCCGTGGCTGAAACGATCGGCAAGAACTGCGATGAAGGCGCCCCGGCGCTCCTTTTTGTTCAGCGAGGTCGCGTATGAGCGCGGCTTGGGACCAAAGACGACGCCCCCGTGACGCCACTGGGGTGAGCGAATCGAGCCCTGGCGCGCCCGGCCGGTCCCTTTTTGTCGCCAGGGCTTGCGTCCGCCGCCGCTGACTTCGTCCCGTCGCAACGTTGAAGCCGTTCCGGCACGCGGATTCGCGAATTCGCGGTGAACGGCGCGGAAGATGGCGTTGCCTTTCTTTGAGTGATCTGAGCCTAAGAACTCGGGAATCGCTTGCTCCCGCAACACCGCGCCGCTGGCATCGATGACGTTTGCCATTTAGGAAGCGCTCGAGGCTTGGGACGTGCGCTTGCCTTTAACGGTAGAGCTCACAAGTACGAGACCGTTTTTCGGACCTGGGACCGGGCCGCGAACGAGCAACAGATTCCGCTCTGTGTCGGCACGAATTACTTCCAGATTTTGGTGAGAGGTGCGGTCGACGCCGTAGTGTCCAGGACGGCGGCTTCCTTTTACAACGCGTCCAGCGTTGGTGTCGCCGTTTGAAGCAGGCTGGCGGTGGATCATGGAACCGTGGCTCGCTCCGCCTCCAGAAAAGTTATGACGTTTGATCCCGCCGGCGAAGCCGTGCCCTTTGGAAATCCCCACAACGTCCACGCGATCGCCGCCCGCAAACTCAGCCACAGTGAAAGTGGCCCCTACCTCGATGCCGTCAATGCCGTGGCGGAACTCCCGGATGTGCCCTCGCGGCTCGAGGCCCGCCTTCTTGAAGTGTCCAGTGAGAGCGCGAGTCACGCGTTTTTTATTAATCTGGCCGAATGCTACCACTAGCGCTTCGTATCCGTGCTGTTGTTCCGTCTTGCGTTCAACGACAGTGCACGGCCCGGCCGCGATTACCGTAACGGGCACGTAGCGGCCATCATCGGTAAAAACGCTGGTCATTCCAACCTTGCGGCCGACGATGTTTTTCACGGTCTCCTTCTCCAAGTCCACGGTGCCAGGCGTTTGCCCTGAAGGTCCTCCGGCACTTGCAGAACAGGGCCGATCTGGACCATAACCCCGGAAGTTTACCAAGGCACTCGCCCGAAGTCAAGCGCTGTGGTTGCTCTCGCCATAGCGCAAACTAATTCTGGACTCTATGCCGGCTTTTCGCGTCAGATCGGGGGGCCATTTTGCTCGCCCGGGCCGTCCAAGATTTTTAGATTTCTGAGGGTAAAGCCACTGTTTTCGCTAGCGCATTCTTGCTGCGCCTGGATGGTTCTGTTGACGTCTTCCTTCATGCACATCGCAGCATCCCTCGCTGATCTCCATCATGATCAAAGTGTCAAAATAAATGTGTCGGTTTCTAGTGCTACTCTCAGCTTTACAGTGCTCTCCCCGGCTGACCAAGCAATGGCGTGGTTCCATAGCTAAGGGACAGGGCCGCAAGCGGATAGACGCGCACTAATCGCAACCGGCCCTTTTGGGAGGCACACTTGTGAGCGAAATCGATCGGATTCAGTGACTGCGCCAAAACGTATGCGGGTGGCGATGCTGTGTGGATATCGCCCCACTCCTGGCGGCGGCGGGACGGAAAAATACGTCTACGAGCTGACCCGGGGGTTGCTCAGACGCGGCGTTCACGTCGAAATCATTTGTGAGGATCGACCATTCTTACCGGATGCGGCTAACCCGTTAGCCGAGCACATCGTTGGTATCTCTCCCCAAACGTTGAATGGTGGCACGCTGCTCGAGCAGTTCCGAGAAAAATCCGAGCGCTTAACGGCACTCATCGATCCGGCGCGATATGATCTTGTGCACTCGCACGGTCAGTATGGCTTCCATACCGCACTGCGCTTGGCGCAACTCAGTCCTCGCCCGCGCTTCATTTCAACGTTTCATTTGACGGCATTGGGGCCGAACGACCGCTACCGTCGACTCGGTCTTCCCCAACCGCAGGAAGCCTCGGTCGATTACGCGGTAGCCTTCATGGAAGAGACCATCGGCCGGCTTTCTGACAAATGCATCGCTGTGTCGCGCGGTGTTGCGCGAGAAATAACGCAGCTATATTCCATGCCCGTCGCTAACGTTGAAGTGATTTCGAACTGGTACGACGCAAACGTCTTTCGACCATTGGATAGTGAACTCGCTCGCCGCGAACTCGGACTCGATCCACAAGCGCGCTATCTGCTGTACGTTGGACACTTCAACATGGCGCGCGGCAAGATCATGGCGGAAGCGATGCGGCACTTACCGCCCGGTATCACGCTTCTAGTCGTCCATCATGAAGACGATGAATCGATGATAGCGGAATTCGGAACGCGCATTCGTTTTACGGGTCACGTGGTACCTGAAAAATTGGCACTGTATTATTCCGCCGTCGATGTGCTGTGCTTCCCTTCGCTCTATGGCGGCTTCGGGCTCGTTCTCATTGAAGCGATGGCTTGCGGCTGCCCCCCGGTCGTCTTCAACTACGC
>JALZBG010000092.1 GCA_030947645.1 Vulcanimicrobiota bacterium
GCTCCGATCAGCAGCCGAGCGAGAAGCCACGAACGCGCCCCTGCAAGGGAGTGCCGCCGACCTTATGAAGTTGGCAATGGTTCGTGTGGATAGGGCCTTGGCCGATGCGGGTCTCGAGGCTCTGATGCTTCTGCAAATTCACGACGAGCTGATATTGGAAGTCCAGGAGTCGCAATTGCGCCGAGTGGGTGCCATCGTGCGCGCGGAGATGCAAAACGCGTTGCAATTGGCGGTACCCATTGAGGTGACGATGAAAGTCGGGTGCAATTGGTACGACGTAGAGGAGCATCAAGATCTGTAATGTGCCGGCGCTCGTTGCGCTGATTGCGGTCGCTCAAATTCCGCCATTGCAAGGTTCGATGACCGTGCTGCATGCGCTTGATGTGCGGGCGCCCAAAGCGCGTTTGCATCTCGAAATTGCAGACAATGAAGCGGCGCGAGAACGGGGACTCATGTTTCGGACTACCTTGGCGCCGCACACCGGAATGGTGTTTGTTTTTCCGCGCGACAATGCGGTCACGTTTTGGATGAAGAACACGCTCGTTTCGCTCGACATGGTATTCCTGGGCGCTGACGGTCGGGTGCGTACGGTGAGCGCCAGCGTGCCGGCGACGCTCTCCGACACGCCCGAGCGGCAGATTCCGCGTCGCAGCGGCCGCGCGAGGTACGTTCTGGAGTTGCCGGCCGGCGAAGCCGCTCGTGACGGAATACGGCCCGGTGCCCGCCTGCGAGCGCTGACCGCGCTGCACTAGGACAACTCCTCATGCCGGAACTCCCAGAGGTCGAAACAATCGCTCGCGGTTTGGCGCATGCGCTGAGCGGCCAACGGATTGCGGCGGTAAAAATAAGCTTACCGAAGGTCGCCGTCGCAAGCGGGAACCGGGCTTTCGCCAGGGAGTTAACCGGAGAACGCATTACGGGCGTACACCGGCGAGGTAAATTCATCGTTGTGAGCTTGTTGTCCGGGCGGAGCCTAGTCGTGCATTTGCGAATGACGGGCCGGCTCATTCTGGGGCCTCCCGGCACGCAAGTCGTCCATCCTCATACTCATGTCAGCCTTCGCTTGGGCGATGGCTCGTGGGTGCGTTTTGCGGACGCGCGGCAGTTCGGCAGGATGCGCCTGGTTGAACCGGAAGAACCGTGGGCTTCCCAGCTTGGCGACGAACCGCTCTCCGAGGACTTTACGCCGGAGCGCTTTATCGGTATCCTTGCAGGACGGAGGGCGCCGGTCAAGGTTGTCCTCTTGGATCAGCGGCGGGTCGCCGGCATTGGAAACATCTATGCTTGCGAAGCGTTATGGAAAGCGCGGATTCGGCCCAGCACGCCGGCAAACGCGCTGACGAAACCGGCAATTCGTCGCCTCCACCAAGCGCTAGCCGAGATTCTCCATCGCGCAATTGAAATGGGCGGTTCAAGCGTCGATGATTATGTCGATGCGCAGGGTCTGCAGGGAAGTTTTCAAAACGCCCTTTCGGTATACGGCCGTGAAGGCAAACCCTGCCGACGCTGCGGACGGCAGGTCGTGCGGACCGTCATCGCACAACGCGGTACCTGGTGGTGCCGCACATGCCAAAAATAATACTTTATGATGTAAGGATGGACTGAAGAAAATCTCTACCACTCAAACCGCGCCCCAAGAGCCACTCGAGCAAGAAGAAGATCAGTTGGTGCTCGAACAACGCATGTATGAAGAGAGTCTCAAAGTTCTTGACGAGGGCCAAGTTCTTACCGGACTCATCGTCGCCAAATATCAGGACGAGCTGTTAGTTGATATCGGCGGCAAATCCGAAGGAACGCTTCCATTTCGCGAGTTGTCGCTAGCAATCGACCCCAAGCAGCTCAAAGTGAATGACACGCTTGAGGTGATGATCCACCGCATCGACGAGCAGGACGGCTCACTCTTTCTCTCAGAACGGCGTGCTCGCGCGCTCAAAACGTGGGAAAAGGTCATCGCTGCTCATGAGAACGATGAGGTTATCGAGGCGACGGTTACGCAGGTCGTAAAAGGCGGCGTTCTGGTGGATTTGGGAATGCGCGGCTTTGTGCCGGCATCTCAAATCCGTCGCCAGCCCGTTGGCAATCTCGATGAGCTCGTCGGGAAGCGCTTACGTTTGAAAGTCATCGATCTCGACCATAAACGGCATCGCGTCGTCCTCTCCCAACGTCTCGTGCTCGAAGAAGAGCTGAACGCCAAGAAGCAAGAGCTGTTAGGAACCTTGACAGTCGGCCAAATTCGTGAGGGAGTCGTCGTTCGTTTAGCAGAGTTCGGTGCCTTCGTGGATCTCGGTGGGATCGACGGCCTCATCCACAACAGTGAATTGAGCTACGCGCGCATCAAGCATCCATCCGAGGTCGTAAAAATTGGCGACACCGTTTCGGTCGAGATCATGAAGTTCGATCCGGACGCGCGTAAAGTCAGTCTTTCGCTGAAACATTCGCTGCCGGACCCATGGGAAGAGCATTCAGAAAAGTTGACGGAGGGCGCTGCGCTCACCGCGCAAGTCGTCAAGATTACGCCCAATTATCTTCTCGTAGAAATCGTTGCGGGGGTCCTTGCGATGGTTCCTAAGGGCGAGTTCGATCCGGCCAAGCAGTATAGCCCGGGGGAAGAAGTCGATGTTACCCTTCTCACGATCAATCCCCAAACGCGGCGGATAACCGGCTCCATTCAGCACGTTGCCGACATTCCGCCTGAAGAAATAGAGAAGTTGACTCTCGACGAAGATGACAGCTTGGGAACGATCGGGGACGCTCTCACTGTTTCGGATCCCGCTCCTGCGCAATAATCAGGCTGATGCGGCGGTGCGCGGCGCGACGAGCTGGAGTACGCCGCCTCAAATGCCATGACAGTTACCCGTTGTGAGGCGGCACACTAGGGAGAACGCCGGACGGCGTCCGAGCCGGAGCGCCCAACGATGAAGGTTCGCGTCGGATTAACGGGCGGCGTCGGAGCGGGCAAGAGCGAGGTTGCGCGCATCCTGGAATCCTTGGGTGCCTTCATTATCGATACCGATCCTCTCGCGCGTCAAGCAGTAGCTCCGGATAGCGACGCCCTGCGTGCCATCGCGCGCGTGTGGCAAGGGGTGGTGCGCAACGGTATGTTGGATCGAACTGCGCTCTCGGAGATCGTTTTCAGCGACCCTGCAGCGCGTGAGAAACTCAACGCAATCGTCCATCCTTTCATCCGGCAATTGGCGCGAGACCGAGAGCGGTACGCCGGGAAAAATCAAATAGTCGTACACGTTGTGCCCTTACTTTTTGAAACGGGGTACGGCAATTTGTGCGGTGTGTCGCTGCTTGTTGTAGCGCCGGAGCGTGAACGCATCTCTCGGGTCATGCGACGCAATCGTTGGACCGAAGCGCAGGCCCGCGCTCGCATGGCAGCGCAAATCGATCCCGAAGTTGCCCGCACCAGAGCCACGTACGTTATTGAAAACAACGCAGACCTGGCCAGTCTACATGAGGAGACTGCGAGGGTGTATCGCGTGTTGGAATCCAGTGTGCCCGGCACACTTAGGGCGTAGAAGTCCCACCGCGCAGCACGTGGCCGGGCAATGCTCCGGTGAACGCGCCGTCTTGCAATACGGCCACGCCGTTGACGTATACATCCTCGATGCCGACCGGAAGTTGATAGGGCTGCTCGTACGTCGCGGTGTCGGCAATACGCTGCGCGTCGAACACAACAATGTCTGCGTACGCGCCGGCGATGATCTGGCCGCGGTCGCGCAGGCCGAAAATGTGCGCCGGCAACGAGGTCATGCGGCGCACCGCTTCTTCCAGACCCAAAGTTTTTCGGCCGCGCACGAAGCGGCCAAAGACGCGCGGAAACGTACCGAAGGTGCGCGGGTGAGGAATGCCTACGGCGGTGATGCCTTGCAGGGCGCGTATTGAAGCGTCGCTGCCGATGCAGGTAAAATCAGCAGAAAGTACGGTTGAAACGTCGTCTTCGCACATGGTGAAAAAAGCCGCCTCTACATCCAGCTTCTCTTCGCGTAGTAAACGAATCGTCGCATGCTGCGGCGTCACGCCCCAGCGGGCGGCGATCTCACTCAGACGCTTTCCGGCGAGCTGCGCGTTTTTTTCCGAACCGACGGAAGTCACCAATATCTCGTTCCATTGCGCTGGGTCGCGCAGTGCGAGGGTGAAGGCAATAGCCGTTGCGGTCGATGGTTCAGAAAGCCGCATCAACGTCGCTTCCGGTCCGCCGAGGCGCGCCTTGTCGGGAAGCACGCTCGCAAGCTCCGTCCAACTGGCAACGTACGGATACGCGTCGCCGTGGATGACGAGTCCGCGTGTCCGGGCGCGCTCCATCATCGCGAGCGTCTGATGGACTTTGCCCCAGTTTTTTCTTCCCTGTGCTTTATGATGCGAACACTGCACCGCAACCCCGGCGTGGGTGCCTATGGCGATGGCCTCGGCAATGGCGTCCACTAGCTCGTCGCCCTCATTGCGGATGTGTGATGCATAGAGCGGTGCATTTGCTTCTCGCGCCGCTGTGGCCATCGCAATCAGCTCCTGCGTATCGGCATACTTGGAAGGCTGGTAAATTAAGCCGCTCGATACTCCAAGCGCACCTTCCTCGCAAGCGCTGCGCACCAAGTCCGCTTGCGCCGCCAACGTCGGCGGCTCCAAGCGGCGCTCGCTATAGCCCGCAACCATGCCGCGTGTAGTTCCTAGTCCCACAAGCGAGGCAACGTTGAGCCCAATGCCCTGGCGCTCGACGAGCGAAAAAAATTCAGCGAAGGAATTCCAGGTAACGTCAAGGTTATAGCGCCGTGCGTCCTTGCGCTTTGGTTCCAGCGCGGTTCCCCCCAGCGGCGCTACTGAAGTCCCGCAGTTCCCTGCGACTTCAGTCGTTACTCCCTGCGCGACCTTACTATCGCAGCGGGGCAATGCAAGCCAGAGTTCATCGCTATGCGAATGAACGTCGATGAATCCGGGCGCCAACACTTTTCCTCTGCACGCGCGGCGAGTTCGTGCCTCACGCTCACGCAAGTCCCCTATGAGCACGATTCGCGCGCCGGCGACGGCGACGTCAGTGCAATAGGACCAAAGTCCGCTCCCGTCGACGATGGTGGCTGCTTCGAAGATCGTGTCCAGCATTCAATACTCGCTTTAGTTTAGCTGCCTGCCGGTTGGGTAGAGTAAACCTTGAGCATAATCACACCGAGGTATTCAACGTATGGCAATGCAAGACGGAACAACACCCGGCTCGGGTGGCGGAATGACAGTGCGCGAAGCCGGTAAACGCGGTGGAGATCGCGTCAAAGCGAAGTACGGTTCTGAGTTTTATGAAGCGATCGGGCGCAAAGGTGGAGAAGCGACGAAAGAAAAATACGGTCCGACCTTCTACGAAGAAATCGGTCAAAAAGGCGGACAAAAAATCAAACGCAAAAGTTAAAGGCAGAGTATGACTTCTAAACTTAAGGGCGTCGTTGAATCTGAACGTCCGAACGGCGGCGAGATGTCTGTGCGCGAAGCCGGAAAAAAGGGCGGCAACACGGTGCGAGATCGCTACGGTTCGGGATTCTACGAGGAGATCGGACGCAAAGGTGGCCAGGTGACCCGCGAGCGCCACGGTGCGGAGTTCTACGAAACTATCGGACAAAAAGGCGGCAAGGTCGTCAAAGACAAATACGGGGCTGATTTTTACGAAGAGATCGGTCACAAAGGTGGTCAGAAAGTAAAAAAACTGATCGCCGAGGCGAAGAAAAAGATCGCCGACGACGGAAAATAGGGGCGCTGCGAACCGCCCGGACATCTAAACTTTTAACGAACCGGCAATGGGCCCGACGTGAACCTTGCCAGTATTGAAGTCGACCGTCACGGTTTTAAACGTCAACATCGCATCACCGCTTCGAACGATGCTCGGATGAGCGAGTGTCAGTGTCTTATTGTAGTTCTGCCACACGGCGAGGTCCGTATCGAATGAACGCTTGATCCCGTTCCCGAGCGCTTCGATATGGATCTGACCCGTTGCCGTGTAGTCGTTGTTCACTGTATTCGCGGTAATATGCTGTGCAGAAATCTTGAGATACGGTTTCCCATTCTTGTAGAGCAGGCCGCCATGCACGCCGTCGATAGTGGCCATCGAGCCGTCGGGCGACGTCTGCACGCGATCGTAATCGAACGACCACGCCTTGCCCCCCCGTGAGGTTAAACGGTGACCAAACGCGCCCCCGTGTTGGAGAACGATCGGTAAGGCACGCGGCGCCAAAGGGACCTCACGTCCTGCTAGAACAACGCCGACGACCAAAACCGCAGCGATGGCAAGGGATGCGGTGATCGCGATGGCCGGCCACGTCGCGCGGAAGTTACGCACGCCGGAGTGCAACCGGGAAAAGGATGACCGCCAAATAAACGGCGCAGAGCGCAAGGGACACGAGCGTGGGCCCGAGCTTGGCGAACACCGAGCCCGGTGGTCTGCCGACGCTGCCCAAAACGATCGCTTCCCGGCCCAGCTCGCTTTCGATCACGTACCGCCCGTCCGGAGCGATAATCCCCGAGATTCCGGTAGAGGCGGCGCGCAGGATCCAAGTACCCGACTCGATAGCGCGCATTTGCGCGATCTTGGCGTGCGCGTACGGACCGGCGGTTTCACCGAACCATGCGTCGTCGGTTGAAACGATAAAGAGCTGGGCGCCCTGCCGCAGTTGCGCATGCGCCAAATCGGCAAACGCCGATTCCCAGCAAATAAGCGGAGCAAACGGAAAAGCCGCGGGGTACACGGCCGCCGCCGTTCCGTGCCCGTAATCCGCGATTAGTCCGGCGTACGGCAACCAACCAAGCCACCGTTTCGCGGGAAACGATTCGGCGAACGGAACCAGCTGCCGCTTGTCGTACACAGCGCCCAGACGGCCGTCCGGACCGTACACAAACAAAGCGTTGTAAGCGGCGCCTCCGTGAAAGTCCTGACTACCGACCAACAGCGTCGTTCGTAACCGACGCGCCAACGCCCCGAACTGTGTGGAGAGGTTCGGGTCAGCCGAAAGCGTCGTGGGGATCACCGTCTCCGGCCAGGCGATCAATTGCGGCCGAAACGCCGCAGCTTTTTCGGAAAGCGCGGTGTATCGCCGGACCGCGTTGTGCAACGCTTGGTGCTGCCCCGGCTTATCGAATTTTACAGCCTGCGCGATGTTGCCCTGAATAGCGGCGACGCGCATCGTTGGCGCTTCCGTGCTGCGCGCCGGCCACTGCAGCCAGGCAACGGCCCAACAGAAAATCAGCGTTGCCACGCAATAGCCAAGGCGTAGGTTTGTTCGATATGTGATTGCGTCGGCGAGATACGCGCCCAAAACGCAAATGACGAACGTCACACCGTAGGTCCCAATGTATGCGGCAAAGACTGCAAGTGGCGTCAGCGCTTGGGAATAGCCCAGTTGGGCAAAGGGCACGCCGACGGGACCGATGGAGCGCACCCATTCCAGGATCGTAAACGCGGCGGCGGCGGCGAGCGGTGCCGTTGCCCTAGGAGCGTGCCCGTAGGCCAGCGCGGCGAGCGCCGCCGCTAGTCCGAAATAGCATCCGTCGATGACTGCGGGACCCAAAACCACGATGAAGGCCAAATTTCCGACAAGTCCGCCCACCGTGTACGTGAACCACCAATAG
>JALZBG010000233.1 GCA_030947645.1 Vulcanimicrobiota bacterium
GGTCAGCAAATAGCCGGCCGTGTGAATCAGCACCGCAAGATACGGCGACATCACGGTTGCGCCAGTGGGGTCGTGCATCGACATTCCGGCCATGTTCGGCACTGAGCCTCGGCCGAAAAGGACGGGGACGAGCATGAGACCGGCGCCATGCGCCGTCGCCATCAGGAACGCCCAGAGCACGAGATCCCAGAAGCCAACGCGCATTCCGACCCAGCGCAGATGGCGCGCCCGAATTAGACGGTAAAGCCCAAAAGCACACAAGAGAACAGCCGCGCCGAAGTGAAAAACGTTGATTGGGACCGTCTTGCGCAACAGAAGCGCTACCGCGACGAAAGCCCCGATGGAAATGCTGTGGCCTACTGCGATCGGCGGAAGCGCACGAAAAACCGCGTTTTTCGATCGTTCTTGGAACCCCAGAGCGACGGCAAATAGCCAGCCCATGCCCGGATTGACCCCATGATAACAGCCGAGTAAAAACAAAATGGCTAGCGGCAAGAACGCTCGCACCGTGGCAGCGCCCGTTAGGTGAGCGAACGGGGTGAACCTCTTTGACCCTCGGAGGCGCTTTACTTATGCGTTTTCTGCACCCCCAGTTCGCTCAAGATAAAGGCATAGTTGAACGCGATTTCTTTCAGTGCGTCGTACCGTCCTGAAGCGCCGCCGTGACCGGCTCCGAAATTCACTTCGAGCAGCAGTGGATTCGTATCGGTTTTCAGCGCCCGCAGTTTAGCAACAAATTTGGTGCCCTCCCAATAGGGGACTTGACTGTCGTAGAGAGACACGCGAACGAGCAGTGCGGGATATGCTTGCGCTTTAACGTTGTCATAGGGAGAGTAACGCATCATGTACTCATAGTCGGCTTTGGTGTTGGGATTGCCCCATTCCAGATATTCGCTGGTTGTCAGCGGCAGTGTTGGGTCGAGCATGGTGTTCATCACGTCAACAAAAGGCACCGACGCGACGACGGCCTTGAAGAGATCGGGGCGCATGTTGACGACGGCACCCATCAGAAGGCCCCCGGCGCTGCCGCCCATGATGGCCATCCGGTCTTTCGACGTGTATTTGTTGCTCTCCAGAAATTGAGCGCTATCGATAAAGTCGGTGAACGTGTTCAACTTGTCGGCGAGATGGCCGCTGATACGCCAGCGCTCCCCCATTTCACCACCCCCGCGAATATGGGCGATCGCATAGATCACTCCTCGGTCGAGCAGGGCAAGACGCGAAGCCGAAAACGTGGGATCGATAGGTACACCGTACGAGCCGTAGCCGTAAAGTACCATCGGCGCAGATCCATCCAGCTTAACGCCCTTGCGATACACGATGGAGATTGGAATCTTTGTTCCATCAGAAGCCGTTGCAAAGACTTGCTCAGATGTATATTCGGCGGATTTGTATCCCGGCACTTGTGTTGCTTTGAGTGCGTACTGCTTTCCGCTGGACATGTCGAAGTCGTAAACTGTACTTGGGGTGAGCAGCGACTGATAGGTATAACGGAACAGGGTTTGGCCGAATTCGGGATTCTGCGAACCGGATACGGCATGAGCTGCTTCCCGCAGCGTGATCGGCTCAAGCGAACCATCCTCTAGATGGAGCACCTCGAAGTTGGTGAAGCCGCCGCTGCGCTCGGAGATGACGGCGTAACGCGCAAACATGTCAACGCCATCGATATGGACGCCTGTCCGTTCAGGAATCAAGACCCTCCAATTGTGTTCCTGCGGATCGGTGACGGGCGCGGTAACCAGGCGGTTATCAAGTGCGCCTTTATTAGTTACGATGTAGAATAAATCACCACGATGATCCACGCTATAGCGATGATCAGCCGACCGCTGAAGTATAACTTTTAACGGATCCGTCGGCCGGTCGCTCGGAATGTAACTCACTTCGGTGGTAGATTTGCTTCCGGCATCTAGCAAGATCATCGCACGATCGCGCGTGCGCTCGACTGCGATGTCGTAGAGTTCGTCTTGCTCTCGATAAACCAGGTCGTAACTGCCGGTCCCCAATTTATGGCGGAAAAATTTATCATTACGTTTGCTGACCGGATCCTCCGTTACGTAAAATAATGTCTTATTATCGCTCGCCCAGACCACGTCATCAACGCGCTCGAGGCGCTCGGGTAGAACCGCTCCGGTGCGCAAGTCCTTTATGTACAGCGTGTACTGGCGATACCCCGTGTTGTCGAGGGAGTACGCGAGCAAATTGCCGTCGTCGCTCACGACGTAGGAACCCAAAGCCAAAAATTTCCGCCCTGCTGCCAGTGCATTAAGGTCGAGCGTGATCTGCTCGCGTGCCTGCATGCTCCCACGGCGGCGCGCGTAGATTGGATACTGTTTTCCGGCTTGCGTGCGCGAGTAGTAATAGTAGGCGCCGAGCTTGTAGGGCACGGCGAGGTCGGTTTGCTTGATATGCGAGAGCATTTCACTGTACAACTGCCGCTGAAGCGGTTCCGTCGGCTTCATGACCGCTGCGGTGTAAGCTTTTTCCGCTTGCAAATACTGCTGGACCTCGGCCTTGTCTTTTCCGCGAAGCCAGAAATAGTCGTCATGCCGCACGTAACCCGCTGCGGTAGTTTGATGGGGAATTCTAAGTGCAACCGGCGGCGCAGTTGCCTGCATCTCAAGTTGACCCGACGCGGGCGCAAAGACAAGCGAAAGAAGAGCCGCAGATGCGGCGAGGGCCAGAATGGAAAACGTTCGCATTAACCGTCCTTGGCCACAGTTGTACGGCTCTTCCTGTACTTTGAGTCCGCCGACGCTTGGAGCCGATGCATGCAGCGCGGCAGTTTCGCAGAATGGGAGCAAATCGCGGCGGTCGCGGGCCAGCCGG